>NZ_JBJHZX010000044.1:0-30869 GCF_045310515.1 Candidatus Clostridium eludens
AAAACATACAAAATACTATAAGTAACTTACTTGTAAATAATGCACAGGAATTAAATCAAATCAAAAAATCTCAAAAAAGGTATAGTGACCCTTATGTTGCAAATAATATTGTGAATTTTATTTTAAATATAGATTGCCTAAATAGTGAAGTTACAATGCCGGATATAAGTTTGGGATTTATAAAAAGTAGAAATAAAAGCATTTTGTACAAATGTCTTAAAAAGCTGAAGGTATCACTATTACTAAGAGACTACTAATACCCTCATATGTTAATTATTATATGAAAATTATTTAATATAAAATCCATAAAATGAATTTTTGAGTATGCCAAAAATAATATTCTTATTGAAGTTATTTTTAAAATCATGAAAGTTGCATAGATGTAGTGTAATTATATACATTAGATATTTGTACTTAAATTTTCTTATTCATAGTAAAATATATAAAGACTGAAATCATATAGGTGAAGTGGATATTTATGATGAAGAATCTAAAAATCAGTATATTATTAATTTCAATTATTATAATTACATTTATAATAACCAGACAATTTATAATGCTACATAAAGAGTTTAAGAGTATTGAGATCCCTACTAGAAAAAGTAGGCAATTGGGAAGTATGAGCACTTATAAATGGTTAACCGTAAAAAAATTATCTCACAAATATAACATAAGTCAGCAGGAGATCTTTAAAACTCTTGAAATTATTCCCCATAAAGGTGATGAAAATATATCCATTATTGAATTAGCGAAAAAATATAATAAAACTCCACAAGAAATTAAAAAGAATTTAAGAAAATTCATGGAGAATCATATAAATTTAGAAGGTAAAAAATATGAGTAACTGTACTAATTTACTAATAATATATTTTAGAAATTATAATATTTGGTTTCTAAGTATCTTAATTATATTAGGATGTATAGGAATTCCATCAGGAGCAAGTTTGGTAGTAATAGCATCTGGCGCTTTTGCTTATGCTGGTGAGTTTAATGTAGTGATTCTTTTATTAGAAATTTGGCTTTTTTCATGTGCTGGTGACAATATTGCCTATATTATGTGGAGGGGTATAGGCAATAAACTTTTAAATAAATCTGTAAGAGTAACAAATTATTTTAAACCTAAAATAATAAAATCACAAAATTATTTAAAAAAACATGGTAAAGAAACAATTTTTTTTACTAGATTTTTAATATCAGCTATGGGGCCTTCCGTTAATGCAGCAGCAGGTATTACAGAGTACAGATTGGTAACTTTCAATTTATTTGCTGCTTTAGGTGAATTATTATGGTCGTGTATATATTTAGGATTGGGATATTGGTTTGGTGACTCATGGGAAACTATAATCCCTATAGTAACACAAATTGGTGAATTTTCAACCTGCATAACTATTTTAATTATTACTATATACTTTTTTACTAAAACCAATAAAGCAAAAAGGTAATATAGCCACCTTAATTCATTGGAGGTTACATGCATCCACATAGACCCCTGTTTCGTCATAATGAACTGCATCCTTCATCATTCTTCAGGAAACTCCGCTTTATTTATGTGACTACAAGTACACTTTTTAACTTCTCCAAAGAAAAATCCTCCACATAAAAATACTGATACCCATACTTATAAATCACTAACAAGGATAAATCGATAGCCTTTTCTTTTAAGAACAGGTAAAACAGTTTGAAGGGCTCTTATTGTCTTTGTAGGTGAATTTTTTGAACCCCTACCATCGTGCAATAATATAATATCACCAGATTTTACATTGTTTATAAGTTTCTTTTCTATATAATCTTCAGTTACCCATCTACTCCAATCCATAGCATGAATGGACCAAAGAATAATCTTCAAATTATTAGCTTCAGCATAATAATTTGTTAATGGATTAAATATTCCCCATGGAGGTCTAAAGAATTTAACTTCTATTCCTAAATTATCCATAATATTTAAAGCTTTAGAGAGATTTTTTCGTGTTTGATATGGTAATGAAAAAATTGCATTCATATGTTTTAAAGAATGAAGGCCAATGTAATGTCCCTCACTTTCAATACGCTTAATTATATCGGGATACTTTTGTGCATTTTCTGCAAGAACAAAAAATGTGCATTTTATATCATTTCTTTTAAGTACATCTAAAAGTTTTGGTGTATACCGAGGATCAGGCCCATCATCAAAAGTTAAAGCAATAACTTTATCTTTCATAGCTGCCCTTTTAATTATCTTGTTTGAAAAACCCCTGTAATATAAACTTGGTACTACCGCATACCCCAAAATAAGAGAAAGTATATTCCAATTCATGTTGCTCACCTATTCTTTTAATCAACTATATAAAGTTAAACTAATTATTTTATGACATTTTAATTTTCGCCTCTATATAATTACACGATAAAAAATAAGTTAAGTTGCAAATATAGTATCCTTATAAAAATTAACCACAGTATATCTTACCAACTATAGTACTTCTATGCTTCATTAAAATTACGTCATACCAAATTCCATTAGGCATTTTTGCTACCTTTTCTCTTATACCTAATTCTCTAAATCCACAACTTTTATGTAGCGATATACTTCTATTATTCTCTCAGTAGATGTTATACTTTAGATCCAAATCTATATTTTAAATATAAAAAAGGAGCCCTAACAAAGCTCCAACACAAAAACTACCAGTTTTTTATATTATATAGCGCCTAAATTCAGCTATATTCACATTAAATTCAGTTTGGTTTGACACAGCTATTCAACAATAATATAATGTTATTAAAAGATAATAAAGGAGAGGTATTACATTTTGGAGAACGATATATTAAACCTTGAACAGGCTATTGATTTTTTAGGAGTCAGCGAAAAAACTTTAATCAAATTATTGCGTGAAGAACACGTTCCTGCAAGAAAAATTGGGCGTGAATGGCGATTCAACAGACAGGCACTGATAAACTGGATTGCAGCTGGAGATTCTATTGATTACATCAATCAAAGTGAACGATACATGATTTCAGAGGATATTCCAGGTGAGCCCACTGCTCTGTTTGACAAAATTGATGAAACTCTAAAAACATTGAAAGAGCACGGCTACAATATAAAGTCAATTCTGAAAGAACTCGACAAAGATACGGAAATTCCTCATATTGCCACACTACGTATCAGTTATAAACAGCAGAGAGAAGTTGAAAAACTGGAATTTAAAGTATTTTGGGATTTGCGACAGAATTCCAAGTTTGAATCCAATTAGAAATAATATATATCAAAAATTAAAGAATGGAAATTTATGTACCTTAATAAGGAATCCTTCGAATAGTAACTTACCATGAATTAAAGAGAGTTTTAATTGGATTAGGGATATCAGAGATTTGTATTCAATTCTTAAAAATATGGTTTAGATCACGATATAAGATTACTATTTCGTATATAACTTAATAGAAGTACTAAGATAAATTAGGGAGAAGGAAATTCTAATGTGGATATTATTTGCATTTGGTTCAGCATTTTTTGCTGGGATTACAGCTATTTTAGCTAAGATTGGAATAAAAAAAACAGATTCTAATTTGGCAACTGCAATCAGGACTATTGTTATATTGGTTTTTTCATGGCTCATAGTTCTTATTGTTGGTTCCCAAAATATGATTTATCAAATAAGTGGACAAAGCTTGCTTTTTTTGATATTGTCAGGATTGGCAACAGGAGCTTCCTGGCTTTGTTATTTTAAGGCACTTCAGCTTGGAAACGTAAATAAAGTAACACCAATTGATAAATCAAGTACAGTATTGACTATGATTTTGGCTTTCATCTTATTAGGTGAAAAGATTACTTGGATAAAATTCATTGGTATGTGTGCTATAGGGGTAGGCACATACATGATGATAACTAAGAGGAAAATGGAAAACAGAGAAATCATAGATAGAAGATGGTTATTTTATGCTGTGTTGTCAGCGATATTTGCAAGCTTGACTTCAATTCTCGGGAAAGTGGGAATTATGGGAATCGAACCGAATTTAGGAACTGCAATTAGAACCATTGTTGTATTAATTATGGCGTGGGTAGTAGTTTTTGTTTCGAAAAAACAAAATGAAATTAAAAACATTGATAAAAGAAGCTTTCTATTTATTTGCTTTTCAGGAATTACAACAGGAGCTTCATGGCTTTGTTACTACAGTGCTCTACAAAAAGGTTTTGCAAGCGTAGTTGTGCCTATAGATAAATTAAGTATTGTTATTTCAATCATATTTTCATACTTTATTCTAAAAGAAGAGCTCACAAAAAAATCATTTTGGGGATTGATCATAATTGTCATCGGCACTTTATTACTTTTGATAAAATAATTTTAGAAACTTATTAATCTGGGTAGTACCAGCATCTTTGTAGCCAGGGGCAAAGTAAACTCCATATACTACTAAAATACAAGACAAAAAATAGAAAGACCTCAAAAAATGGGGTTTTTTAACAGTTCAAACAGCAATTCTTGCTGTTTTTTGTTTAAATCTTAAATTTAGTTACTTTTTCTAACATTTCCTTTGATAGCGAATCAAGTGTTTCTGCCGATTGTGCTATTCTATCTGTAAAATCACTTATTTTCTGAGATGTGGTTAATATTTCATCAAACTCACTAAACTCATGTGATGAATAGTCTTGAATAACACCAATCACAAGAGCTAAAAATATTAGAAATGAAAGTGCTATTCCTGCCATAGCAACTTTTATTTTTCTGAGAGAATGAAATACTTTTAAATTATTACTAAGTATTTTTATAGTAAAATCATATATTTTTTGTTTATGAGTCTTATAAAGATATATAATAATTATAATTATAGCAATAATTAAACTAATTATTAATAAATACTTTCTCAACAAATTATGATATATCTTCCAATTGACTCCAAGGACTTTTCCAAATGAAATAAATGTAGCAGTCCATATAAAAGCTCCTAAATAAGCATTAACTGCAAATTTTCTATAGGATACTTTTGTGACACCAGAAAAATATCCTGTAACATGCCTAACTCCTGGAATAAAATATGCTATAATCAGCAGTTTATTACCATACTTCTCAAACCATCTTGACATATTATCTAATCTGTTTTTATCTATATGAATATAATGACCATGCTTCTCAAAAAAAGTCATTCCCAATACCTTACCTATAAAATAAGATAAAGTAATACCTATACTCACCCCCAGTGTAGATACTAAAATACTAATACTCCAACTCATTTTTTGCTGATAAATAACATATCCACAATAGGTCATGAGAGCTTCTCCTGGCAATGGAAATGCTATCAATTCTAACATTAAAGCTATTAATAATACTGTATATCCATAATGATTAAATAATGCCATTCCATATTGCAACTAATTCATCTCCATTTTAAATAAAATAAGTAATCCACATTTCACAGCTCTATACTATTACTATACTATTACATTAATCCCTTACTCTACGATACTCATATTTTTCTCTACTGATTTTCACAAAATCATTTTTAGAGCCAATATGCAATTATACACTACAAAACATGACTAATTAAAAATACTTGAGTCTCATTATATTTTCTACATAAAAGATTAAAGTCAGATTAAAAAATAGTTAGGTTCAGATTAAAAAATAAAATTATATTACCTTTTAATTCTTTATAACTATTGAAATATACTTTTAGTAATTTCATTATTTTTTTCACTTATAATTCCATTGTCATACATATCAATAATTTTCCCGCTATAATATGTTTCTTTCCTTGTTAAAAGCTCTCTAATTATTGATTTAGAATTATCCTTAATAAAAACTTGTCCTTTAAGATTTATAAAGATATTGCTAATATCTACTGCCATTTTCATATCAATCTTTTTCCAATCTTTATTAGCCATATTTCCATAATATATTGTTTGAGTTTTATTATTATTTGTTAGCGCCAAGTATATATTATCCTTATTGTCTATTCCTAGTAAGTCCAAATTACTATTTCCGTCAATTTCTAAAGGTAAATTACTATCATGCCTAAAAACTTTCCCATCATTTAAGTTTTCATACAATAAAACATCATCTCTTTTTGTAGAGATAATTTTGCCAATATTATGAGTTACAGTATTAATGCTCTTTTCTTGAGCCATTATATTTATGCTGTAAATTCTACTATAGTTATTTGAATTTGACAGTTTAATATATATAATATTGGTAAGTGTAGACATATAAATTGCATCCATCTTTTCATTACTGTTATATATAGGTATTTTTATACTTCTGTTATTTACTTCATTAAATATTTCAACCTTACTTTTACTGTCCACATCATAGTAATATAATTTAAAGTATGTGCCATTTTTTGTATCAGTTGGTCTTTCTGCTAATATTAATCTATTTCTATCATATATCCATTTATAATATATTATTTCCATGCCAGCATTTGCAAATACTTTAGTTTTATTAGTATCATCTAAATTTAAAACAAACAAATCATTATTCTTTAAATAAGCAAGATATTTTCCATCGTATGATGCTGATGTATCTATACTTCCTTCTTCCAAAATTAATTTTGACCTTGATACCTCTTTAGTCGCATTGTTTTCTACTTTTGTTGATGAATATGAAGAATTATCAGCAAAATATGCAGTTTCTAAAAATACCAATATTCCAAATTGAATAATTGCTATAGCCAAAAATCCGATTATAAAAATCTTAAGATACCTCAATTTAACCTCTCCTAACTATGATTCAACATATAAAGCTGTTGCTACTGTCCTTTCTCCAAGTGGATTACAAGGACTATTTATAATGTCGCCCTTATAATACATTGTACTTGATGAACCACCATCTAAATTTGTAGCATTATAAGCATTATAATCTAACATGATTTTTTGTATATCATGTAGTGTTGCTCCTGGCATGTTTATTCTTCTACCATCAACCACTAACAATAGTATAGCTCCATCTTTTCTTTGTCCTATAGCAGTTCTTGCAGTAATTCCTTGACCTCCATCACCATTAAATGTTGCTTTCCCATTTATTATTAAAGGCGGGCCAAAGGCTATTGCATCAGATACTTGAAGTTTTTTCAAATCACTAATACTATGACTTCCTATTATCATTTTCCCCTGAGAATCTAATGCCATAACATCTAATGATTCTTCATCATACACATCTTGATAAATAATTTTTCCATGAGAAAAAACAAAACCTGTGGGATATGCTCCTGTTCCAGTCCATAGACTACCACTATTTGATTTATCCATGAATCCTCCTCCGTTAATGGCCGCAATAGCATTATGGTCTTTTGCAATATCGCTGGTTCGTTCTCCCTGCTTTGTTAATTTATTTGTATAACCTACCTTCACTCTGAGAGGGTTTTTAATAACAAGTATATATCCTTTGAACTTTGAACTATTTATGTCATATCTTTCTATACTGCTATCTTGATAGTTATTAATTTTAATATTTGAAATTTTTTGTTCTCCACTACCTGTGCTCTCTATACCACTGTTTAATATTTTAGAAATCTCAGAATCACTCAAAAATAACCTTGCAATAAATTGATGCCTATAACTGGACATTGAAGTACCAACAATCATCTTTCTAACAACTGGAAATGGTCCATAGAATACTAATAAGCAACTTATAAAAGTTGCTGTAAATACTTGAAGAATAACTATTAGCATAATAAATACTACTGCTATTTTCTTTTGTTTTAGTCTATATCCTTTGTTTTTCATCTCTAAACCTCTTTGTTTATTAATAATCTTTGTTACAATTTGATAAAATATTTAAACATATATTAATCGTAAAAATAGCCCCAACAGAAAATATATTTTCACCTTGTTAGATTAAAATCATATTAAAGTCAAATTAAGAAACCCTTGGATTTTTTCATTATAGAGATTAATAAAAAACAGCAAGAAATATTGCTGTTTTTTGTTTAAATCTTAAATTTACTTACTTTTTCTAACATTTTTTTTGATGACGAATCAAGTGTTTCTGCTGATTGTGCTATTTTATCTGTAAAATCACTCATTTCCTGAGATGTGGCTGATATTTCTTCTGTTGAAGCTGATATCTCCTCTGCAACTGAGGAAACTTCATCAATTCTTTCTATAATTAAATCTTTATCATTATTTATCTCAATGGACATATCATTTATTTTCTTAACTTTGGGAGTAACCTCATCTATAGAGCCTATTATATCTTCAAATGAAGTTATTGAGCTGTCAATTACACTACCTTGCTTGTTTAATTCATTGTCCATTGATTCAGTTGTATTAATTACCACATTTGATTCTTTAGTAATGCTTTGAATTAGTTGTCCTATCCTATCAGAAGATACCTTAGACTGTTCGGCTAACTTTCTTATTTCGTCTGCAACAACTGCAAACCCCTTACCTGATTCTCCTGCTCTGGCTGCCTCAATGGCCGCATTTAATGCTAATAAATTTGTCTGACCAGCTATATTATTTATAAGATTTGTAATTTCACTTATTTCATTGATATTCTTCCCAAACTCTAATATTCGTTTTTTTACATCTGTAAAAGAATGTTTCACTTCATTTACAGAACTAATTAACATTTTAAAGTTACTATTTCCATTTACAGCCTTTTCATTTATAAGTTCAGTGTTTTTGTTGACTTCCTCGATTAAAGCTACTATTTCTGATACCTTAACTCCGAAATTTCCCACATAGCTGTTTATATTAGTTAAGTTATCAGCTTGTGTTTCAATTCCACTTGAAATCTCTTGTATTACACTTGCCACGTCTTTAGAAGCATTTTCGATTTCATTTGATAACTCTAAGAGTAAATTTGATTGAGTATCAACTTTACTTGATGTAGAGCTTATAGATTGAATCATATATTTTATTTTTTCAAGAGATATCCCTAATTGTTTCTTCATTAATCCAAACTCATTTGTGTCACTTGTATCTATATTTATTGAAAAATCACCTTCTGATATAATATCTAAGGTTTCGGTAAATCCTTTTATAGAATGTTTAATAGCATTGATAATCATAATTGTTATAGCACCCATTAAAATAGTTGCTAATATAAATAAGTATATAAATATCTTAGAGCTATTCATTGCTTTCATATTTGTATCTGAACGTAATGTATCAGCATCCTTTTTACCATAAGTTATCATATCATCTACAGCAGCATCCACATTATTACAAGTGGCATCAAAAGTTTTCAAATCTTCTGCACTCAGCTTTTCACCTAATGATAATTTTGATTTTATGGAGTTCCAATTATTGTTGTATGACTCATAAGTAGATCTTACCTTTTGTATACATTCCTTTTCCTTAGTATCCAAACTTCTATTTTCATAATTCTTGAGCAAATCTCTAATTTCGGTATCTATTTTATGAATTTTTTGTACATAATCCTGGCTGTATTCTATCGAAGTAACCTTCGTTATGTAAAATTTTGATTCCATTAAATCAGCTCTTATCTCTGAAGCTTGAGATATTGGTATTAGAGCATTTGTATACATATCATCCTGCATAGACTTTATATGATTAATTGTATAATAGGCAACTCCTCCTAAAAGTAAAAAAGAGCATATAGATACTATTAATATGCTATACAAACCATTTTTGATTTTTAATTTTTTAAGTAAAGATTTTCTTCCATTGCTTTTCATTATAATATCCTTCCTCAATATATATTTTGTTTAGCTATATATTTAAATACATGAGCTTGAATTTTAACTCATGTTATTTAAATAAAATTAAATTTCTCTATATAATGATTTAAGCCCTAATCTTGTTGCTATCTTCTTTTCAACTACTTCATATAAGTTTTCTACTTTACTTTTTAATTTCAAGTTGTATAAGTAACTTGTTCCAAAAACAATAATATACGCTCCTATAATATCCATAGGATAGTGATGTCCAACATATACCCTTGAAAAGCCTACAATTATTGATATTACAGTTAACATTGTACCAAATAACTTGTTGTATTTTGTAAGACCTAATGCTATACTCATTGTTCCTGTAGCATGGTCACTTGGAAAAGATGCGTCCACTGCATGAGGTAATAGTAAGTTCACTTTATTATGCACAAAAGGTCTATCCACATAATATATACCTCCAATGATAAAATTTAGAATTAGATTAATTACTGTAATAATAAAAGTATTAAAGGCAACTTTTCTATAATTACAATTCTTTTTTGTAATTCCTAATATAAATACTATTGTAATAACTGCCATAAATATATACGGTACATCCTTAGAAAAGAAAATCATTATCTTATCTAAAACAATATTTTTATTTGCTAAATTATTTATTAGTCTAAAAAGCTCCATATTCATTTTTTGATACCCCTTCTACAATATATTTTGAAATCAAGAGACTAATATTATTTTCACAATTACAGGGTCTAACTGGCCTCACCATATGTTTTACTATTCCTTCTCAATAATGGTGCTTATTATTAGTGTCAGTATTACTATATTACCAACTAGTCTATATGGTTTATCTAAGATTAAAACTACAGCCATCATAATCCAAATGACTCCTAAATTCCCCATACCTGTTACTATAGGCATTAATCTATCTAAATATTTATTTTGCATATATTTTTTAATTGCAAATAGAACATAATTATCAAATATATTTATCCTTCTCAAAATATTCAAATACATCTAATCACCTCTTTTACATAGTAACTGTTTTATCTTGACTCACTCTATTGAAAAAATAAATAGTTATTTTACTGCAAATTAGCCCTAAAATTATACCAGCTAAAACATCTGTAGGATAGTGAACATACAAATACAATCTTGAAAAAGCTATCAAAGTTGCAAGGCTGAAAAGCTCAAGTGCATAGTCCTTAAAATATTTTGCTAAGACTCCTGCAACCGCAAATGAAGAAGTAGTGTGTCCTGATGGAAAAGAATATGATAAAGGTTTTGAAATCAGAAGATTAACTGCTGGTATATCTGCTGATGGTCTTATGCGTTGAACTACATGTTTTAATATTCCTTCTCCTAAAATCGTACTTAATATTAAAGCTCCTAAAGCCATCAAACCTATGTTTCTATATTTTTTATTACTCATTAGTAAGATGGCAATCACAATCCATATGATTCCTCCATTGCCCAAAGAGGTTATGATAACCATGGCTCTATCCATTATATGTCCATGCATATTATTCTTTATATATAAAAGAATAGAATTATCAAAATTCTGTATTAATGACATCATCGGCTTTATTACCTTCATTTTTCTTTTCTTTAATAAATGCAATTATTCCTGGAATAATAGATATTATTATAATAGCAATTAAAACATATGAAAAATGTTGTTTTATAAAAGGTAGGTTTCCGAAGAAGTACCCTCCCCCTAAAAATAATACTACCCACAAGAACCCACCTAACATGTTATAGATAATAAACTTTGAATATCTCATTTCTCCTATTCCGGCCACAAATGGTACAAAGGTTCTAATTATAGGTATAAATCTTCCTACTACTATTGTCATAGAGCCATGTTTTTCATAAAAACTATGTGCTTTCTTAAGATATTCTTTATTTATATACTTCACATCTTCCTTATCTAATATTTTAGCTCCAATTTTCTGTCCAATATGATAATTAACAGTATCTCCAATTACAGCAGATAGATAAAACACAATAAATAATGGTAATATCTTAAGTGCTCCAATAGAAGCAAGTGCTCCTGTTGCAAATAAGATAGAATCTCCTGGTAAGAATGGAGTAATAACCAACCCAGTTTCACAAAATATAATCAGAAATATAAGGGCATATGTCCAAATTCCATAATTTTGTATCATCACATTTAAATATTTGTCAAGATGTAATATTACATTAATGAAAGTTCCTATAATACTCATACTTTTCTCCCTTCGTAATTAGAATTTATTACTAAGTGCATAATTAAAAAGTAGACTTAATTGTATCTAAATAATGTGCTTTTATTATGTTATACATTATCTACATTTAAGATTAAAATTATATTAAAATAAACTTAGATTTGTATTAAGAAACGCTCTATATTGTAGAAGCAAAGAAAGTATCCCAAAAATAACAAGGTGAAAGATAATATTTCCTTCACCTTATATATTTTCTTTATTTATCTAAATCTAACATAATCGTCATCTTTGTATATTTACCTTCTTCACTTTCTACATCTATAGTTCCTCGATGCATATCAGCAATCCACTTTGCTATAGATAAGCCAATACCTAATAGTTATGACACTCATTGGCTATATGTATTTTCAGTTGTTTAAAAATCTGGAGGAGGAAAATAAATATTCAGGTTAATTATTGTTCCACTCTACTTACATAACATGTATTCTACTTAAGAATGACAATTTTATTTATATTGTTCGTTTCAGCCTCACTATGTGATTATTGTTATCTTTAAAATACACATTTAATCCCCCCATACCCATGAATTTCAAATGACTATTATAAGTTAACTTAGCATTACTTATTAAGTTAATTATATAATTTTTATATATAACATAAACATTATTTTTATCTGTATAAAAGCCAGCAAAATTTGAATCAATAAGTCTTTGCGTTTTTATCAGATTATTATTATTTACAACATAAATTATACTTTTATCATCTAAAGATCTGGCATAGACATTATCATTTGCATCACATCCAATTATATGTGCTCTTTTAACACCAAATATGGGTTTTGAATGACAATATAAATTACTATTATTGTCTTCAAAATATAATGCGAGGGAATTATTTGCCAGCAGCATGTTATTAACCCTACGTCCTGAGTGAATTCGTTTTACATTCTTCATAATATTAAGGTAATATATACTGTCTATCTCATTATTTCTACTGATTTGTTCTAAGTTAATAAAAATAAGGTTTGTAGCACTTGAATAATCAACTGATTTTATTGATGAATTTTTAGGCACAGAAATAGACTTTTGCTCAGCTATAATCCCACTTTCAATATTATATGTTTTTACTTCTAATTTACTGTTTGAAATACAGAAATACATTATAATATTGCGGTTGCCCATAAGTATTGATTTCTCTATTTTTGATTTTTCCGAAATTTGCTTAACTAATTTATTTGTTCCAATTTCTTTAACATAAATCTCAGAGTTATAAAGATAAGTACAATACTTATCATCATAAGAAAATGATATATCTATAGCTCCTACAGGCATATTACTTATAATGAAATTTGGAATTTCTTTTAAAGATGTCTTAGCATTTGCATTATTTGCCTGTGAAACATTATGCGTTACTATAGATGCATTAAGGTATGAAATAACTGCAAAACAAACTATAAAAGCACAGAATGCATAAATAAAAGTTAAAAGAATTATCGATCTTTTTAATTTATTCTTTATTTTTAATCTTCTCATAATCCTTCTCCATAATTTAAGGGGTGATTAAGAATGCAGTAGCAATTGTACGCTCTCCAGCAATATCACAGGGGTTATTAATAGTCTTGCCCAGATAATTCAAAGTCGTTGATGAACCCCCGTCTAAATTAGCTGCGTTGTAAGCTCCATATTTTAGCATTAGATCTTGAGTATCCGTATAATTTGCACCAGCACTGTCATGTTCTCTTCCATCAATTGCAAGCATAAGAACTATCCCATCTTTCCTTTGTCCTATAGCACTGCGAGGTTGAAGTGATGTACCGCCTTTTGTTACAAGAGGTTTTCCATTTAAAACAAGTGCAGGACCAAAAGAAATTGCACATTTAAGATTAGAATTGTGAATTTCCTCCATCGTCATAGAATTACTAATAATAAGAATATTATTTTTATTAAAGCCTATAACGTTAAATTTACTTAGGCCACTTTGCCTGAATTTAACAACACCATCACTTATTACTACGCCATCAGGTTTTGAGCCTGTGCCCATTAAATTATCATCTAAAAATCCTCCTGCATTAATTCCTCCAACAGCATTGTAGGATTTCACAATTTCGCTGAGAGTTGCTCCTGTATGCCCTAATTTAGATGCCATTCCTAAGCATATCTTTGAAGGATCATCTATAATCATCAATTTAGCCTTAAAGCTTTTTTCTTTAATGTCAATAATTTTTACTTTTGTGCTGCTTTTTTTAGCTCTTTGGATATCAACATTACTGACAACCTCCTTGGAGTCTTTCACAACAGAATTAGTTTTCGCCAGAATACTATTTATTTCACTGCTGCTTAGAAACCAGGTAGCAAAAAACTTATTTTTATTTGTTGCCATGCTGGTAGAAACAATATTATCTCTGTAATTTGTAAAAGGTCCATGATATATAAGAATTACACTAAACAAAGGCAGAAAGATAATTTGGCAAATTAGAAAATGACACACATATATAATTTTGTTTTTTAATTTTTTTTTCATTTATGACCCCCTATTCCTAAATATTCATAAACTCAGGCTTGTATTTTGCTATTAAAAATAAATAAGCGCTGAAAAGTATAGCTTATTGTAAACAAGAGAAGTTCTGTTATAATCTTGCTCCAAAATAACCATATATGAAGGGTTTCAGAAAAAAAGCTTAATACAAAATAGTTAATAAATAATAAAGCACATACAAGTAAATAATAGCTGATCAATTCATTTATATTTTTGTTATCTCTACTTTTAACATTGAAAACCAGAAACTTATTTACAGTAAAGTTAACAGCTGAACTTGCCGCTCTGGCAATTACCACTGATATAAATAAATTTTTTGTTAACCACTGAATATAAAAGAGCAAGAAATAATCCACAAAGGCCGCAGAAACTCCTGAACTGCAAAACTTTAAAAAAGGAATAAATATACTTATGGAATCTTTTATAGCTCTGAAGTGGGATGATTTATTTGAAGATTCATACACAGTATCAATCTCTACTTGTTTAAATCCATATCCTGCTTTTTTTGCCTGAAGCAACATGTTCATTTCATATTCATAATGTCTGCCTTCAATGGATAACAGCCAAGGTAGTGATTCTATAGGAAGTCCTCTAAGACCAGTCTGAGTATCTAACACTTTAGTACCGCATGTTAACTTAAATATTTCCCTAGTAAAAGCATTACCAATTGTGCTTTTCCAAGGAACTTTGCCCGTAAACTTTCTTACTCCAAGAACGATTTTATGATCACTATTTGATAATTCTAAACTTACATTCAATATATCTTTCACCAAATGCTGTCCATCTGCATCAGCAGTTACTACTCCTATTTTCTCATTAGTATTATCTTTTATATAAGCAAATCCAGTTTTAAGGGCACAGCCTTTGCCCATATTTTTATCATGTTTTAGCACTATGCAGCCTAATACTTTGCACTTCTTAAAAATAGAAGTATAATTTTCACCGCTACCATCATCAACAATTAATATTTTATAATCACAATTTAGTTTTAATTCTTTAATTAATTCTATAAGATGATTATCTGGTTCAAATGCTGGAATTAGTATCACAATATCTTTTAATAAACTTGTATCATCACAACCGTAAGTTTTTTCAACTTTCATGTGGTAAACCCTCCCAATCATACATTATCTTAAATACTTCAAATAAAAAATTTTGCTAATACTCCTGCAACTGCAAATGAGGAAGCCGTATGTCCTGATGGTAAGGAATAGGATAAAGGCTTTGAAATCAGAAGAGTAACTGCTACAGCTCCACACTTACAAATCACTAACAAGGATAAATCGATAGCCTTTTTTTTAAGAACAGGTAAAATAGTTTGAAGAGCTTCTATTGTCTTTGCAGGTGAATTTTTTGAACCCCTTATGTATCAATGCAAATATAGCTTTTTTGAGACACTTCTGAATTTAAATTTATTAATATGCAATAGGTAAATACTACTATTTAACTTTTACTTTTCAGTAGAGAGCATGTATTCTGCCATTACCCCAACTAATAACAAACGATGCAGTATAATTTTTTTGCTTTCACCAAATATATTTTTCTTATCTATACTTTTATTGTACTCTAAATGAAGTTCGTGTATTAGCATTTCCTGTAGTTACATCTACATCTACTTGATACCCGGGCGTAGCTGTTCCTATCTTAATTGGAATAACTGCCCTCCCATTACTTCCAATTGTACCTATGTATGTACTATCTGTTGTATCATAATGACATACAGCTGTGACCTTTGTTCCCGCCGAACCGACAACAGTTAAATTTATTGTAGAATTTTGGGTAGGGCCGTAGTTATCTAAAAAAGCAGTAATTTGATTGTTAATTGGTTTTTGTGTAGCCGCTTTTGCCGATCCAATGCTATTTTGCAAAGCATTAAGGTCATTTTGTAAAGCTATAAGATCCCCTTTTAAATTTTGATTTTGAGGCATAGGTATATTGATATAATTAGCAATAGATGGATTAGCAGTAGAATTTACAGCTGTTACATTGCCAGCCACCTGTGGTGGCTGCCAATTTGAAGCAGTAAGTTTTTGCATTTGATCTTTAAAATATGACTGTTGCGAGCTGTAATCCAAATACTGAGACATAAAAAATAGAAAGAAACATATAATAGCCGCTAAACCATATACGATACCAGCAGGTGGTTTTTGTTTAAAAACTATTGGCTTAGCTAAAACAGATATTAGGAACATACTCAAAAACACAATTCCAGCACCATAAAATATCCACTGATTTATAACAATCTCCCCCCTTAAAAGCTAATACCATACCAATAATGAAAAATTATTGCCTGTTGTAAGATGACAGTTCTTCATTATTATTTGTTTGCTCCGTTTAGGACACTGAGCGAATGGTCAAGCACTGACATGCACTTACTGGCATCAGGATTTTTTGAACGGACTGCTGCTAATACACTGTCAATGGTTCCATCGATTTGCGTCCATGTTGTTTGATCAATTCTCCTTAATTGTGACTGTGATGTATCCCAATTATGCTCTAAGTCGTCAGCTCTTGTTTTCGCCGAAGTAAAGTTGTTTGAATTTACAAAGGTTATCATATTATTTTCAATTGTAATAAAATTTGTTAATTGTCCTTTTAATGTAGTTTGTGAAGAATTGGACTGAGGTGCTATATTATTACTGCACCAAACATAACCACCTGTACCAACGGCTAAGAAAATACACAATACTGCAATGGTTTGTGCCAAAACATTTTTTTTGCTTCCATTTGTTTGATTTGGTGCTGCGGTTTCACTTTTTGGCTTTGTATCACATTTTGTAATAGCAAGGAAAATTATTATTGCTAAAATGAATACAAGAAAAATTATACTGGTAACTGTTGTCCCCAACCCCAAGCCACCATATTCTTTGGACTGGGATAGATAATCTCCAAGTGATGCTCCTAGTGGGCGAGTAAAAATATATGCAGCCCAAAACGCTAATACCACGTCAAGTTTTAACAATTTCCATGCTAAAAATACGCAAGCTATTATAATAGTGACTATTATGCCTGTGTGAAGATACCCAAGACCGAGCTGTTCGGAATATAAGTCACCCACTGCTGTTCCCAGTGCAAATGTGAAAAGAATGGTTAGCCAATAGAAAGCTTCTCTTTTTCTCGTGTAAATCGAGTGTATGGAGAGTGTTTTTTCACTAAGATACCAAAAAAGAAAAGTTAATCCTAGCAGCACGCTGAAAACTACTGTACTAAGCTCAAGAGGCACTCCCATTCCATCTGTCAAATTATCTGTTACCAACGTTCCAAATACGCTTATAAGTACAACTGTTAGCCAGTAAATGCCGGGGACATATTTAGCTGCTCTGAATTGAAGATACAGTACAACAATAAATGCTATTCCCATTATAATTGTAGTGAGAGTTAAGCCTAATCCAAGGTTGACATTTAAGAAATCCGAAAATGTCTCACCGACAGTTGTGCATAAAACTTTGATTATCCAGAAGAAAATAGTTACTTCTGGAACTTTACTTAATAGACTTCTAATTTCTTTTGATTTATGAGTTCCCATTTTTCATCTCCTTATTTCTAAAATATATATATAAAATATAAGCTTTTCTTTAAGAAAAGCTTAAAATGAGATTAAAATGACATTAAAAAATAATTAACAGTCTGTATCTAAAAATATATAGTCACTTTTTTAACGTTATTTTTCTACTTTCTTAAAAAGTAAGTAGCTATAAAAATACATCCTGCTATAATTCTATAAATTACAAATATACCAAATCCCTTATCTTTCAGATAGTCTAATAAAAATTTGATGCTTAAAAATCCAACCACAGCAGATGTTAAGATGGCTATAGAAAATGGTGGCATATTGCTAATTGGGATATGTACTAAATCTTTTAATTCTAACAATCCAGCTCCTAAAATAATTGGAGTAGAAAGGAGAAATGAAAATCTAGCTGTATCTTCCCTTGAAAGACCGGAAAACAATCCAGTTGTCATAGTGATTCCTGAGCGGGATACTCCAGGTATAATAGCTAAGGCTTGCGATAAGCCTATAAAAAAACTTCTTTTAAAGCCTATATCTTCAACCTTCACTTCACCATCATATTTCCTATTTGCAATGTACAATATTATACCCATTATAATAAGCATAGTACCTATAAGACCAAGATTTCTAAAGGCAGCCTCAGCTTGCTTTTCAAATAGTTTTCCTATTACTGCTCCAGGTATGGAAGCAATTACTATAAACCAAAACAATTTGCCATCTTTAGATTTTGGATTCTTAATACCAGAATGAACTAAATTAACCCAATCTCTCCAGAAAAATGCGATTACTGCAACAAGAGTTCCAAGGTGTAGTGCTACATCAAATGCAAGACCGGGATCTTCCCATCCAAATATTTGCGGAATAGCTATTAGGTGAGCCGAACTAGATATAGGTAAAAATTCTCCTATACCTTGAACAACACCATAAATAATTGCTTGTACTATTGACATTTTGATTCCTCCTATAAATGAATTTAATGTAATTATAAGTTATATATAGATATTGCTAGAAGAAACAGGGAAGCTTGTTACCCATGCTATGATGTGGAATATTCACTGTCCCTAATATCTTTTCGTGTTACCATCATGTATGCTACAAGACCTAAGATTATAATGGTTAATCCTAGGCTGACCGATCCGGTTCCTAGTCCTAGCCCACCGCGACTATGGGACATTCCTGCCCAATCCGCCAACGAAGCCCCTAGCGGTCGTGTAACTATGTAGGCGAACCAGAAAGCGAAAATTTCATTCAACTCAAGCAGCAAATAGGCCAGGGCTGGAACAGCAATTAAAAGGCTAAACAATATACCCGAAAAAAAATAACCCAAGTGCATAGTTGATGCTGTCATATCTCCTGCAGCTGTGCCAAGTGCAAATGTGGCCAGTATGACAGCCCAATAAAAAAGCTCGCGCCGGAAAGTATAAATGCTGTGTATAGATAGCGTTTTCTCACTGATATACCATATTGAGAATATAATTATTAATACCACTAGAAAAAATAGAGTCGATACAATGTATGGGATTCCAAACCCGACGTGTAAAACATCCGCAGCCATTGTACCAAAAATACTTACTATGACTACATTTAGCCAATAGATCCATGCCACATATTGGTTTACGGAAAACTGTATTACTAATGATACTACTAGGCTAATTCCCGTGAGAACTACCGCAATTACTGGATTCATATGCTTAGCTAGATAGTCAGATGTCACCTCGCCCATTCCAGTGGACAACACTTTGATAATCCAAAAATAGGCCGTAATTTCTGGGACTTTAGTTAGCATATGCTTAGCATAATGCATAGTGTTAGATGTACGTTCGCTCATATGTAAATTCTCCTCCTAAAACAATGTAATGTAAATTATATTAGGATATCATTAAAAAATGATTAAAATTTAATAAATTTTTACTTTTAAAATGATTCACTGAATCTTGATACACAAAACACCACTTTTACATCTATATTCTAAAATAATAATATAAAAAATGTGTTCATTTTACTAAGTTATTGTGGTATGATAAATAATAGTATAGTGTCTGAGATTTAGCTTTAACCGCTATTTCTTAGCCTTAATCATAAAATAATTAATTTTAAAAAAGTATCGTTCTGAATGAATGAGGGTTAGTCCCAAATTAGAAGGCGAGAGAATAGTTATTATAAATTCGGGAAATTCATTTAAATGTGATTACTTGAGATTATTTTACTATCCTTGTTCCTATCTAGGGCGCAAGGATTTTATTTTTGTAACGAAAGGGTTTTAGAAATGAAAACAAGGATCGCTATTATTGCAATTATTGTTGAGAATAAGGATTCTGTAGAAAAATTAAACAGCATTTTATATGAATACGGTGAATTCATTATAGGCAGAATGGGGATCCCCTACTCAAAGCGTCATATTAACATAATAAGCATAGCAATTGATGCGCCAAATGATATTATCAGTGCTCTCTCCGGAAAATTAGGAATGCTGCCCAGTGTGAACATCAAAACAGTTTATTCAAAGGTATCTACCATAGAGTAAACCAATAAAATTGGAGGGTTTTTTAATGTATAATGCTAAATCTAAAATTGCAACTGAATTTATTGATGATAAAGAAATCAAGGATACCCTTGATTATGCAAAAGAGAACAAAAGTAACCGTGAACTAATAAGCAGCCTTATTGAAAGGGCAAAGGACTGTAAGGGGTTAACCCATAGGGAAGCAGCAGTATTATTAGAATGTGACTTGGAAGATGAAAATGAAAAAATGTTTAAACTGGCAAAGGAGATTAAACAGAAATTTTATGGAAATCGTATTGTAATGTTTGCTCCTCTTTATCTTTCAAATTACTGTGTTAACGGCTGTGTTTACTGTCCATATCATTATAAAAATAAGCATATATCAAGAAAAAAGTTATCACAGGAAGATATAAAAAGAGAGGTAATTGCACTTCAGGATATGGGGCACAAGCGTTTAGCTATTGAGGCTGGCGAAGACCCAGTAAACAATCCTATTGAATATATTCTTGAAAGCATCAAAACTATATACAGCATAAAACATAAAAATGGAGCAATCAGACGTGTTAACGTAAATATTGCAGCTACTACAGCGGAGAATTATAAAAAATTGAAAGATGCTGGTATAGGTACCTATATACTTTTTCAGGAAACATACAACAAGAAGAGTTATGAAGAGCTTCATCCTACAGGCCCAAAACATAATTATGCATATCATACCGAAGCAATGGATCGTGCCATGGAAGCTGGTATAGATGATGTAGGTTTAGGAGTTCTGTTCGGTCTTAATATGTACAAATATGACTTTGTAGGTTTACTAATGCACGCTGAGCACTTAGAAGCGGCAATAGGTGTAGGACCACATACTATAAGCGTTCCCCGTATACGCCCTGCAGATGATATTGATCCTGAGAGCTTCTCAAATGCAATATCAGATGATATTTTTGCAAAGATTGTAGCTGTTATTCGAATTGCAGTGCCATATACAGGTATGATTGTATCAACACGTGAATCTCAAAAAACTCGAGAACGTGTACTTGAACTTGGTATATCACAAATCAGTGGAGCTTCAAGCACCAGTGTTGGTGGTTATGTGGAACCTGAGTCAGAAGATGACAATTCTGCACAATTTGAAGTTAATGATAACCGTACACTGGATGAAATAGTTAATTGGCTTTTGAAAATGAATTATATTCCAAGCTTTTGTACAGCGTGCTATCGTGAAGGAAGAACTGGAGACCGTTTTATGAGTCTTGTTAAATCAGGCCAGATTGCCAATTGCTGCCAACCTAATGCCTTAATGACACTTAAAGAATATTTGGAAGATTATGCTTCAAAAGACACACAGAAGAATGGTGAAGCATTGATTGGTGAAGAAGTTAAAAAGATACCTAATGAAAAGGTTAAAGCTATAGTAAAAGAGCATCTCACTGAATTAAAAGAAGGAAAACGAGATTTCAGATTCTAAATAAGATTAAATCAAAAAATATATTTAATGTAAGGATTCAGTGTGATCCACTGTTTCATCTCTTTACACTGAATAGATACACAGGAGTAAGATTAAATTTCTTGCTCCTGTTTTTTTCTGCCCTCCTTCTAGTCCTATATATCTTAAAGTTATGGCTTTTTCACATAACGATCTATTCATAGTATTTAATACTAAATAAAATTTAACAGCTTACTAAAAATAATTATTGACAATTAGAATTCTAACTTTTATACTGGAAATAGTTAGAGTTCTAACATTTATAAAAAATAATTGGAGGATGAAAATGAAACAAATATCAAATCAATATTATTTAGAAAGTGCTCCCATGACAAAATCAGTTGCTCATTTATCAATTCCAATGATGATTGGTGTATCTTTAAGTACAATATATAATGTAATCAATATTTTTTTTATAGGACTACTTCACAATACACAGATGGTAACCGCAATTACTTTAGCACTTCCAATTTCTACTATACTAATGGCTTTTGGGAATATGTTTGGAGTTGGCGGTGGAACATTTATTACAAGACTTGTTGCAAAAGGGAAAATAGAAGAAGCAAAGCATATTGCAGGATATATTTCTTACAGTAGTATTATAACAGCTATTTTAATTGCTGTAATTGCTTTATTAACAATTACGCCTATTGTTAATATACTAGGTGCAGATATTTCTACCATGAATTACACAAAAAATTACACTTTAACTATGTTCTTAGGAGGATTCAGCATAATTCTTAATTTCGCATTGGAGCAAATTGTGAGGTCAGAAGGAGCCTCAAAAGAATCAATGAACGGAATGATTATTAGTACAGTATTAAATTTTATCTTTGATCCTATATTTATATTAATAATAAGACTTAATGTTGTGGGAGTGGCTTTGTCAACGATTTTGGCAAACATTGCTTCATGCATTTATTATATTTACTATTTAGAAACAAAAAGTGAGCATTTAAGGAAATTTATTTATTGTTTCAGAATTTCCCTTAAAGATAAAATGGAAATATATAAAATTGGAATTTCACGATTATTGATGTCAGCATTTCTCATTATTACAACCCTTCTTTTAAATAATTTTTCAATTGAATATGGGGACAATGTAGTAGCGGGTTTTGGTATAGCTTTAAGAATTACACAAGTCCCAGAATTCCTTTCAATGGGATTATATCTTGGCATTATTCCACTTATTGCATATAATTTTTCAAATAAGAATTTTGTCAGATTAAGAAGTGGAATTAGACAATCAGCTTTATTTATTGGGATACTCTCAATAGTTTTTGGTGCTTTGGTTTATATTTTTAAACTGCCCATTATAGGTTTATTTTCTAATGATTCCTCTGTTATCAGTATAGGAGCGTATATTATGGCTGCCATGCTTATTTCAACTTTATTCAATGGCTTTACCGGATTATTTACAGGTGTATTCCAAGCTTCAGGACAGGGTATTCCAACTGCCATTATGTCAGTTACACAAGGTACACTTTATATACCGGTAATAATTATACTTCATAATTTATTTGGTCTGCATGGTGTTATATGGTCTATGACTGTTACTGAAGTAATTACCTGTATAATAGGATTTATATTATATACTATCTTTAACTATAGAATTAAGAAATTAGAAATAAATTCACTTTAAATTTATATAAAATAATAAGTTCTTATATAATGTGGTGATTTACATTTATAAAATCGTATTTGATAGTTTTTACTTATGCTCTAATAGTTAGAAATTTAATTGTTAGAATTATAATTGAGTCAATTTAAATTATGAGGAGATGATATTTATGTCAAATTACACAAGTATGTTAAGCCAGTTAAATAAAGATTCTTTGCCTGATGCAGGAGGCAAGGGTGCTAATCTTGGAGTATTAATTAATGCAGGGCTTCCTGTGCCGCCGGGATTTGTAGTTACAACCAGTGCGTACAGAGCTCATCTTGAGGCTTCAGGTCTTAAGGAACGCATATCTGCAAGAATTCAAGATCTTGAAGAAGAGGATATCAATGGAATTTCAGAGTGTGGCAAATGCATATCAGCATGGATTGAAGAAGCTCCCATGCCTGATAAGGTTCAGGAGGAAATAGGCAGGACTTTTGATGGCTTTTTTAAAAAAATGGGGTCTGAAGTAAAGTTGTTGGTGGCAGTACGCTCAAGTGCTACAGCAGAGGATTTACCCTCGGCCTCATTTGCAGGACAGCACGAAACTTTTCTTGGAATTAGTGGAAAAGAATCAGTATTTCAGCATGTGAAGAAATGCTGGGCAAGCCTATGGTCTTCCCAAGCTATATCTTATAGAATAAGCATGGGTTTTGATCACCTTAAGGTTGACCTGGCAGTAGTAGTTCAGGCAATGATAGATTCCCAGGCTGCCGGAGTTATGTTTACTGCTAATCCTGTAAATGGAAATAGAAATGAAATACTTATAAGTGCCGGATATGGACTTGGAGAAGCGGTAGTAAGCGGACTTATAACCGCAGATAGCTTCACAATCACCAAAGAGGGAAGTATTAAGGAAAAGGTGCTAGGTTCAAAGGCTCTTAGAATTATGTTAAAGGAAAAAGGCACAATTACAGAAGATGTTTCGAAAGACATGCAAAAATCTTACTGCTTAGGAGATAAAGAGCTCATAGAACTGGCAAGCCTGGCAAAGCTTGTTGAAAAGCATTATGGCAGCCCACAAGATACTGAATGGGCACTATCAAGAGGTAAAATATATCTCCTCCAAGCAAGACCTATAACTACAATGATATGCCATGAAGAAGATTTAAATATACTAGGACCTGAAGATAAGATAATTTATCAGGGCAAAAAACCTCCATCAGGGCTGCAGAGTGTAATGGAGCATTGCTCAGAACCACCAACTCCATTGGATTTTGCATATCTCAGTTACAGCTATCAGGGCGTAAATAGCTTTTTACACGATGTTGGGCTGAGGCTGCCAAAAGATGTGAACAAGCCGGTAGAAAGGGAAAATGGTTGTGTGGCAATAAGCTATCATGACCCTAAATTATCTCCTGCAATAATATGGAAAGCACCAAAGTATTTGTTTAAGGATTCCAAAAAGTCTGCCAAGGATATCTGGGAGCCAGTTGCTGAAGAGATGAATTCATGGATAAAAAGTATGGATACAAAAGGAAGAAATATTAAGGATGCAGTAAAATATACAAAACTTTTTGAACAAGCTATGAGAGACATCAAGAAACTTTTTTATAAAAGATTTTCATCTATCCTCATACCTAATATAATAGCTGTTTTTAAGTTTGAACGTATGGTAAAAAAGGCTGTTGGGAAGGAAAAGGCAAACGAGTATAATGAAAGGCTTATGAGGGCACTGCCCTTTAGGACGGCTCTTCAAAACAAGGCAATGATAAAAGTGGCTCAAGCAGCCGCCCTATTTGGAAAGGATAGTAAGGCTTTTAAAGAAGAATTCAACAGATTTTTAGAAGAATACGGCGATAGGCCTTCCACAAGTATGGCACCTATGGTTGGTTCACCTACTTGGAATGAAAAACAAGAAATTGTTCTCAAGCTTATTGATTCACTGCTAAGTGATACGGATTTATTAAATTCAAATGCAAGTTTTAAAAAGCAGGAAGAGGATTTTGAAGCAGCAAAACAATATATTAAGGAAAGTCTAAAGCAAAAAGACTATAATAAATTTCTTAAACTGCTTGAAAGAGCAAGAGGTTCTGTAATAACTAGGGAAGAAAGCTTATTTTTCCTAGAGAAACTGCTGGCCTGCCTAAGAAGAATGGCCTTGAAACTCGGAGAGTTATTAGTTAAGAAAGGGGCGATAAAAGAAGTTGAAGATGTACTCTTCATTTTTCTGGAAGAGCTGGATGGTGTAGCAGCGGGAGAGCTAAGTATTAAAGAAAAGGTAGAGAAAAGAAAAAAAGCCTTTGCTAAAGTGTATGCTGCCCATGAAAAAGGAGTACACTGGATGATATCAACGGGTTCCATGCCAGTACTTGAAACTAAAAAAACGGAAAAGGAGCAGGATGAAGCTGCTTCCAATTCAATTAAAGGTATTGCTGCAAGCCGAGGTCTATATGAAGGTTCTGTGTGCATTGTAAAAAGCCCATCAGAATTCAATAAGCTAAAAAAGGGCGATATATTGGTATCTCCCTACACTGCACCGGTATGGACACCACTTTTTAAGGTTGCATCTGCTGCAGTTACTGAAATAGGAAGTGCGGGTTCTCATGCAGCAATCGTCTCCAGAGAATATGGAATACCTTGTGTTGTAGCTATTAACAACATAACAAATATATTGAGAGATGGACAAAAGATAAGAGTGGATGGTACAAATGGAGTAATAACACTTCTGGAATAGATTGTGATTGTAATGAAAAAACTAAGTATGAGTAACACACTTAGTTTTTTCTAATTCTAGGTAAATTAATGTTTAACCTATTCATTTTTAGATGATTAATCTATGTGCCCTCAAGTACCTGACTGCGGTTAAGACGCATTGATTTCATCCAGAGTCCGACCTTTAGTTTCAATACCCATTAAAGCAACCACTATGGCAACTGCTGCGAACACTACAGTTAGTATAAGAAAGACATAAGTGAAACCAGCCTCTTTACCTTTGGCCTCATATATCAATCCAACAATATAAGGAGCGGCAATGGCACCAATACGGCCAATTGCAGCTGCCCAACCGACTCCACTGCCTCTAACACGTGTAGGATAGACTTCTGGGGTATAAGCGTACACCGCCCCCCAAGCCCCTAGACTGAAAAAGTAAAGTAGGCATCCGAAAACAAGTACAGTAGCTACAGATGTGGCTTGACCAAATAAGTATGCTGATAAGGCAGTACCTATTAGATATACTACTAAAACCACTTTACGACCAATCTTTTCTATTAGATAGGCTGCACTGTAATACCCCGGTAACTGAGCAATGCTCATAATTAATGTAAATTCGAAACCCTTTACTAGGCTGAATCCTTTGCCCATAAGCAGAGTTGGAGTCCATAAAACAAAGCCATAATATCCAAAATTAATACCTAACCATAGAATCCATAGTACAATAGTACGCCTAAAATAAGCCTTGGACCATAAATCCGCAAGTGTGATATTACTTATTTTCTCCTTTAACGACTGGTTAGTTACAGCTACTTCGTCATTATTCACTCCTGCCTGCTGCTCCATTTTACCTACAATTTCATCTGCTTGTTCCAAACGCCCTTTTTGTTCCAAATATCGAGGAGATTCTGGAATATTTCTTCTCAGATAGGCTGCATACAGTGCAGGTATTCCCCCCAAGAAAAATCCAATACGCCATCCATAAACAGGAATCAAAAGATAAGCAATTAAAGCTGCTACAATCCATCCCCAAGCCCAGAAGCTTTCTAACAAAACAACCATCCGCCCGCGGGCTTTAGCAGGTGAAAATTCACTAACCAAAGTAGATGCTGCCGGCAGTTCTCCACCTAGACCCAATCCTGTTAAAAATCTTAAGAATAATAACATACTAAAATTAGGAGCAAATCCAGAGGCAGCACTGGCTAATCCGTATAGTACAAGAGTAAATGTAACAACTGTTCTTCTACCCCACCTGTCAGCAGCCATGCCGGCCACAGCGGCACCAATAGCCATTCCCACTGCCGAAGCACTTCCCAGTAGGCCTAAATCAGCAGGAGTAAGTTTCCATGACTTTCCGATGGCAGCCATTACACCGGCCACCATGCCTTGATCCATGGCATCAAACAACCATCCGATACCTGCTAAAAATAGCACTTTCCAAAGCATGGGCGTAACTGGCAATTTCTCAATTCTTTGCGAAATACTACTCATTTGATTCATCTCACTTTCTACCTTAATCTATTCTTTTTTAATTTTTCCAACTAAGTAGCCTTTTATGTCTTACATATAATACTATTGGCATATCTACAGCAATAACAATTTCCCCATAAATACTCACCTCTAATAATATAAATTTTATAACTTCGACATTTATATTATAATGTATTCACATATGTAAATACAACAGTTTTATTAATTATTTAGTTGTACTACAACTATACTTCATTTTAATAATTCTCTATGTTGGTATAACGTAGATATTTCAAGCAAGCAAAAAAAAGATGTACTCCCTAAAATATGAGAGTACATAGATATTCTAAGTTGTAAAATATTAATTTTCTATAAAAAGAACATTAAGCATTCTGGTATATTTAAACATTAGTTATACACTTTATTTTAAATTAACTGTAATAATCTTGTCTTCAATAATATATTTTATTCTACCACCACAAACAGCGGTAGTATTTGTATTTATCTTATTAAAAGTATAAGGAATAATTTTTAAAGTATTTATGACTTTACCATCTCTATAAAAATATGCCCCTTTTCCTATTTCCTCCTTTAACGAAACTGAATCACCATTTTCATCAACAACATCATAATAATAATTTACATCTCTATTAATTTGCCATGCACTAAATCCCTTTGAAGAACCTGAAATAAGCACTCTATCTGGTGTAATAGTAACATTACCTAAAGTAAGTTCATTTTCACCTATTATGATATTTTTATCTACCTTAATCACTTTAGATGCATTTTTATAACTGCTTAAATCATAAACAAAACCATAAGTGAAATCTGAATCACTCACACCGTATTCCTTAGCTAAAGTAGAGAAGACTAGCTTTACATTCTCCTTATTATTCAAGGGTAAGTCCTTTCCTTCCACCTCAAGAGTTACATTACTTTCTTCCTTATTTTCATCCATTTCTGCAACCCTAACTCCAACATAATTAGAATTTCTCTCAACCTTTTTACCATTAATATAAACATCAGGTATTAACTTAAGACGATTCTTGTAGGTCTCATTTACTTCCTTATTAACGTTAAGGTTAATAATAATTCGTGAATTATCAGTAAAAAACTCATTTAAAGTAAGCTTAGTACCTTTCCGCTCCAAAGTTTCTCCTATTTGAGTTGAATACTTTTCTCTGCTAATATTAATACCTAACCATGTATCAATATTATATTTTAGGCTAGTTGCCACTGCTAAAACCTTGCCCCCATGTATCCCTAAGTTTACTGCCAAAATTAAAGCTGCTGCAGCCACTAAAACCTTCTTTTTATTCCAAAACGTTTTTTCATTTTTAGAATCTATAAATCTTTTCATCATTCTCTTTTTTTCAAATTCATTAACTTCTTCTATTGTATACTGTGAAAGATCTACCTCTACACTATTTAATAAACTATAGCCATCCCTCATAGATTATTCCTCCTTACATTAGAGAATAGACTTCTTAGTCTGCTCTTTCCTCTAGAAACTCTATTATATATTACAGATGGTTTAATATTAAACTCCTCACTAACCTCCTTTATGGATTGTCCTTTCAAAAAAAGCTTAGTAAAAAGTTGCTTGTCCAATAGACTAAGATTTTTAAGAATCTCCTCTATTTCATACTCTAATTCCTTCTTTAAAACTTCTTTTTCTATAGTAAAATCACTTTCTATATCTATCTCAGATATATCTATATATTCAAGGGTTTTTAAATACTTTCTCTTATAATCAATAGCCTTATACTTTGATATTGCAGCTATCCAATTTTTTAAAATATTCTTTTCTCTATTAAATCTAGCTATGTTATTCCATATTCCAAGGTATATATCATTAATACATTCTTCATGATATTGTGAAAGGTTATATAAATGTTTCTTTACTATAGCTTTTATTAATGATGCATATTCATTAATAAGTAACTCCATGCCTTTTTCATTTCTATTCTTTATTAATGAGTAAATTTCTTCATCCATGCCAAAATTTTCTCCTTTCCGAAGAACCCCTACACTTACTATTACGAATAAAATAAATCAATTCTATCAGCATTAGATATATTCTTACTTGACCCGAACTTTTTTCCAATGAAAAAAGCCCTTAAAAGGGCTAAAATAATTAAAACTGCATATACAATTGTTCTATATAAACAACAGGTTAAATTCCTATTTGTTTATACATATAGATTTCAGTGGCCTTATTAAGCATATTTTCCCAATCTTTAAAAGATGTTACTTTTCTAATATATCTATTTAACTTTTTACGTGGAATCTTTTTAAACTCTTCAGTATTTTTTACTCCAAAACCACTCTTATTTAATAATTCATCCCAAGTATTATACGATGTATATTGTTGCATAAAATCTTCATTAAACAATTTATCAAACGGTACCTCTAATTTATTTTCTAATTCTTCAATTTCTTTTGCAATATCTTCTAATGATTTTTGAAATCCGTTAAGTCCTTTTATTTCCATAATTCTTACACTCCTTTTCATTTGAATAATTCACAAACTAAGTATTATATTTCTATTATGACAACTTCTGCTTTTAGTATTAATTTATAATAAATTACAACTACCACTTTATTTTTCCTCAATCACTTTTCTTATATGCTTTAAAACATCTGATTCATATTACTTAAGCTCCTTAAAATGAATTCAAAGCAATAAACCTTTCCCTTTAAATTATCATAAGTTATTGAATCTAACTTTATTATAACATCATTTAAAATTTGCGTCATTTCCTCTATGATACCTCCTATTATTATCACAAAAATATTGATAATTATTGTATCACTCCAGCAATGTATTGATTCAATAAGAAGTTATACAACTGGATTAGATTGTAAGCCTGTCTCAAATCCAGTTAACATCTCAAAAGTGTTATTAGAGATTAGGCTTTTCAATATTCAAGGAAAGTTTTTTTATACCAAAATACATTATCAAAAGTCCAATAATAGTTAATAAAGCTATAATAAAAACATTTGAACTAATTAGCAATAAAAACTGTAGATAGTATTGAAGCAAAATGCTTGTAATTACATTATAAAGTATATCACCAATTATGCATAAATATAATGAATAAGTTTTTACATAACATAATATTGAAAACCTTGACGCAATTATTGTATAGGGATGGATATTTTCATAAATCATCACCACCCGTAAAACGGGTGGTTTGCTCAGCCCTATAAGGGCATGTTACTGGCTGTGCTACTCGCACACT
>NZ_JBJHZX010000045.1:0-11166 GCF_045310515.1 Candidatus Clostridium eludens
CAGCACTCCATGAAAGTATTTATTGAAATTTTTAGAAGATTAACTTGTTATAACCATATATATGTCCATACGTCAGGGGTAATGGGAGCATCCATGTCACGTACTGCAAAGTAGATTCCGTAATTTAGAAATATGTATTGGATATCTTATTTCATTTAGACAATACACATCTTTTGTCCAGCTCTTAAAACTCCTAATTGCTACAAATTACCCTAAATAGGCCTAATACCAGCATCCGTGTCACCAGGGCAAAGTATATTTCATAATTTGGAAATTTATATTAGATATCTTATTGTATTTAGACAATAAAAGTATATTGACTAGTTTGAGAACTACTGAATCTCAATTTTGGGCTAAATTTTACCCTGATAGGTGATTTTTAATTTTTCAAACGTCTTAAATATTGATAAAATTTTAAAATTTAGAATTCTTGATTGCTGTAAATTACTCTAAATAGCTATAATATACCATTATTTACAAGTTACTTTGCCCCTGGTGACACGGATGCTGGTACTGGGCCTTTTAGTGAATTCCATCTCGGCTTCCACCCAAATAAGAATTATTGGCAGCAAATATGGGTAATCCTAGTGTAGCTACACTAGGATTACCCATAACAAAAAATATTCTCTTTTTCTAGTCCGTTTTTTTCAAATGTCCTTGACATGGAGACCACTTTAAATTAAAAATTAGAGTAGTTTTTTATATGTAATAATGACTATTTACTCACTAAATAAACAATTAAGAGATGTTAGTATACTACATATATGAAGGACGAAGTGCCTAATGCTGAGCTATTATAATCGCAAAGAACAATACCGTCAACTCCTGTATCATGAACAATTACATAATCGGTTGTACCATTGACGATCGTATAGCCACAAGCAGCCATAGAATGAGTTCCAAAACCTGTTGGATAAGATGGAGCAGTTTCTAAACTACCTACTACATCAAGGATAAATGGTTGGTTTGCGTTAATACTGTTCATAGCCTTTTGAAAAGTTGGTCCAAAATCAATAGTACTACTTATAGTTACACCGTAGCTCTTCATAACATCTACTAGCGCTGAAGGCGCATCCGGAGGATAAGTATTACCTGTTGAACTAGTTTTCATAGCAGCTCCTAATTGTGCAATAAAATTATTTGTAGGAATCTTTGCAAGAGCAGAATTCGTACTAAAATCATATTTTAGTACCATCGCAGCTGAAGTTGGAGTACAACCATCATACCAACGATAATCAGGCACATTTAGAATATTAGTAATCATTGATGGTGTAGCTGCAGGAGTAATGGAAGCAGTGGAAGTGGAAGGTGAATTAGCTGTTTGTGATTTTTGACTTAAATTTAATCTATTCTTTTTAGCTAAATTTGGATTTTTAGAGACGTACTGTTTATTTTCATCATAAGATTTATAATTTTTAACATTAGTATCATCTAAATCTACATTACATGTTAAATCATGATACTTTCCAGTTGATAGATTGTGCGAATAATAACCTCCAAGTCCATCATAAATATTAGATTGATCATTATCTTTTTCCTTATCATATGGTGAGTCCGTACCTGTAGCAAACTCTAAAATTGGACCATCTTCTTCGTTTGTACTAACAATAACAAAAGCTTTTTCGTTATCTATATTGCTTTCCAAATCCAAACTATAGGCAATTAGCTTATTACTAAAATCATAAAGAGGCCTACTATTTACTACTGTAACGCTTGACCATTGTTTTTTATCGCTTCCTAGCATGAATTGAGGTGCATTTTTAGCTATTGTTTCAATTGCTGATAGGTCAGAAGTATCAGTACTAGATACAGCTTGTACAGGTGTAAGGAAGCTGTTAACACTCATAATAACAGCCATAGATAAAACTGGTACTAGAAGTCTTTTAATGACTTTTCTCATAGATTATCTCTCCATTCTTTTTTTATTCTAAGGCTTATGCAAATAATTGTACAAGTCTTGTAATAAAATATTACCTGATTATAGTATTTAAGTAAATATATATATCGTGAATTCTATAAAATATATCCCATATTAAACAATTTACATTAAATATATGTAAATTTATGGTATATGCTTTTCAGTACATGACACAGCTGCTGGTATTAGGCCCCATTGCTTATCCAAAAATGAAAAATTTGACATATATGCACCTCCTTGATTAGTAAAATAATAAAGCCCGAAAGTATTTCTAAATAATATATTCGGTAATCAAAAAAAATTAGAAAAACATAAGACATAAAAATATCATAGTAATGTGTGAATAGGGGGACTCAATACTAGCCAACCCGTTGACTTTACTTTGCCAACGGAGAGATCCCCCCCACTCTTTTCCCCTAAAAACCTAAAAAATTTTTACAACACACCACATATTTATAAAGAGCCATTTTTTTTTACTTTTTGCATTTCAGTAGTATAGTAAAATATACTTACACATTCCAATACTTTCTTACAGTACCTAAAGATACTCCTAATTCTATTTGCGTCTTAGATTGTGATAAGCTCCTCAATTTACAATCTTGTACCCTTTTTATAGTATCTAACTTCTGTTGCTGTCTTGTGGTTACTCTTGCTTCATTTTTTCTACTATCTTTCCTTATATACTTTTCTTTTTTGCTTACTGCCGTTAACGACTTGATATACCTTCCTACTAATTGCCTTGATATATTAAGCTTTTCAGCTATTTCACTATTATTTAACCCATGTTCTTTTAATTCTTTGACCTTTTCTGTTAAGTCTCTAACCTCTACTTGTTTTTGTGTCAAACCTTCTTCATTCCTTCTACTATCTTTCCTTTTATCATTATTCCTTCTGTACTTTTCTTCCTGACCTATTATTGTTGTCATATGCTTTTGTTCATCCAATGTTATATCTAGGGTTTCAATTAATGTTTTATTCTTGTACCAATAACCGCCCTTATCTCTCATACCCTTAGTTACTCTTTTGACTTGTCCAGTTCTCACACCCTGTTCATACTCTATAAATTTACTTATTGCCTTTGGTATACATCTTAATATTGCACTTACTTCCGATTCCTTTAGTGGATTTTTAAAAGCAATATTAAACTCTATAACTTCTTTCTCAAGCTCTGTTATATCTCTTGTATATATTCCCTTCCAATATGCGTAACAATGTAATATAAAGTTTCTATAGCCTTTTACATCATACTTTCTTAAACTGCATAGTGTCTCTATGTCGGTTACTCTTGCTAAATGCAAAGTATAACTATTAAATAGCCTACTTATTGTGCCTAGCTTTTTTTTATTTATTTCTTTTGTTTGATGTATTTCTAATTGATAGGACTTCTTAGACTTATAATTTAGGTATTCTTCTCTTAAATCATACATAGAGTATTCTACATCATCACTTATTATTAATACCTTACATTCCTTATTTATCCTACTGTTTATTGTATTTGGTAGCCTTAATACTCTTGACCCTTCTGTAGCTTGTATATCGGCTCCTAAATCTTTTAATTGATGGTATAAATAATCTTCGATTTCCTGCCATGTATAGATAGCTCCATAAGGTGCGTTTTTAATTCGCCAGTAAATATGCAGCCCTCTACCACTATCTACAATCATACTTGGGGTAGGTATTTTATTTTCATTTACTAAATCATGCATCATATATATAGTTTCTGATTTTCCATACTTACCATGCTTTTCAACATCAATATCAATATATAAGGCTCTAAACTGCCTTATATTGCTTGTAGACCTTTTAGGCTTATAGAATGTACTTGAAGATATATAAAAGTCTTCTTGTCCCTCTGTTTCTTCTACAACATTTCTTAAACCTACATACTGGGTATTATATATCTTTATGACTTTACCCTCTTGTATTTGAATTAGATGTATATATCCGTCTGTACTATCGTCAAACAAATGACTACAATATGCTAAATTGTCCAATTCAGCCACCCCATCTTCCAAATAAAAAAAGTCTTCTAGGCATTTCATACCCAAAAAACTTGATTTTCTTCAACTTATTTGATATATTTACTATGTGATTAAAATAGAATATAATATATAGTAAATATATAGAATAAGTTCTCTTGAAAGTCGTTTAGGTAGCCTATTACCTTTTCGATACTTAATTAAGTGTTGCAAGCATTTAATTAAGTGATAGAGGACTTGTTTTATTTTATTTTCTTAATACTTATAATACAGTATTCTTTTTAATTCCACAATATGCAAATTTATATTATCTTTCATTATCTTTCAACAAATACATATATTGGTACAATATATGTATTTCAAGCAATTTAGAGTAATTTAGAGTTTATTATTTTCGATTTTTGCATAAATTTAAGGCTATTTAAAATAATACTAATCGCCCTACAAGGTCAATTTTGGCTTAAAATCACGTTTGCATATTTAAATAATTGGATAAAATATCCGTAATGTCCAATTTAAATATTATTTTTCATTAGTGACAATATTTATTTTTACATATGTTTTAAAACAATGTATTATATTTATAAAGTTGATTTCATAGTTAGTATAACTCAAATATAATTATAATTTTTCTTTTTATTACAACGAAACCAGTATGATTGGCTAATAATCATACTGGTTTTATATAATTGCCTTATATAGAGCTTTTACATCTCATATAGGACTTTTTTTTTATTTTGATGAACAAATTAGGTTGTCTAAAAAATTCTATGGTCTAAATGGCCTCTATGTGGCTTTATAAAAATGTTGCACTAAAATAAGTTTGTGTCGCTTTAAATTTGAAGTGTGACACAAAAACACCGTAAAATTCAATTCATGTTGATTTGTAGGAATCCAAGCGATTCCGGCAGGTGAATCATCACCTATGCTAATTGACTGTACAGATATTGGTATATTAAACGGTGTGATTGTGTTATTTTGTTTGTTTACATTAGGTAAACATGTTATTTTTTGTGACTAAAATTGCACCAACTATTAGAGCTGCTATTAAAGCAATAACCGAAAACCGCTTAATACGTTGTAGCATAATCTTATGTTCAATTCTGAGATGGGTATACAATAAAACTATAAGTCATGCTTGAAGTTCTGGCGATTGGTTTTGAGCTATCTGTTACAACCACCGTAAAGTTTGTTGATCCGCTTTTTGTTGGTGTTCCAGTTATACTGCCATCCGTTCCTAAGGTTAAACCAGGTGGCATTGAGCTTCCGCTTGCTAGAGTAAAAGTATATGGAGCTGTTCCTCCATAAGCATAGAAGTAACTTGTACAATTGTAAGGAATACCTACTACAGCATTTAGTATAAGCAGTGGTGTTGTAGTAATAATAGGCAAAGAAGCTACTGACTTATCATTCTGAGTTATTAGTGGCCAAACTTGATTTGGCGTATAAGTGGGATTCGCAGTAAATTGATTATTGGCATCCTGTATACTGTATAGATTACCGTTAACCTCATAGTTATAGCTGCTGGGATTAGCAAGCACATTAAAAATTGTGCCATGGTGATTAAGTAGTATATTTTGAGTGCTACCTAAGTCTATAGCCGTTTCTTGCCAAATGTCACCATTAGCTGCAAGTGCAGGTGTAGCTATAAGCATTGTGAAAATTGTGATTAGAATAGTAACTTTTGACATGCCGGTATAAAATCGTTTTTTCATTGTTATATCACCTCAAACACTTTATTATGTTATCCTATTTAATAGTAACACAATTTTTATGTAGGATTTGTAAAACATCATAATATAATCCAATATTTTTATAATAAATGTAAATCACTTTTGCTTTTTAACACCGCATTATTTTCATTTTGTTCAGCAACTAGAGTGAAAACCGCTCTAGTTTTATTTTTTAACAGGTAGCTCAATTATACATTATATATTTAATGTCCATTTACTCATTAAAAGGCTTAAAACTATAAAAAAAGAAATTTAGAGAGCAATGTAAATAATAGGATCGTTTATTTTATCCAATTTATAGGATATACTTTGCACTTCATAACACAGCTGCTGGTATTAGGCCTAATAGAAAGAATTAGGAATTTAATAATAAAATATACACATAAAATACATAGTTTTGCTGTAAGCTAGATGTAACATATCACATCAATAGATATTCACGTACCGAAACTTATTTATTACACAAAAGTGAGTATGATTAATTCCAGTCATGCTCACTTTTTGTTTTTTGAGTAATTATAAGAAAACATTCTTATTCATTATAAAATTTAATTATGTTGTAGCTGTACTATTACCAGATGATGCGGCTGCAGCTAATGCTTGACTGCTAATAGTAACTGTATCTGTTCCATTTGTTTGTGTAATTCCAGATGTTTGAGATTGTGATTTTGTGGATGATTTTGATTTTACATCATTATCATCCTTATGATGACCACCATGGTGTCTTTTCACCTTGCTAGTATCATCAGTACTGTTAGTACTGTTGGTTTTATTATTCGTATTAACTTGATTGCTTGAATAATAAGGATTAGAATAGCTTGAACTAATTGAACTAATACTCATCAGATATTTCCCTCCTTTTAAGCGAAATTCCATTTTTTTATTTATACTCTAATTGACATATCGAACCAAACCTAATTGATAAATATACATTTCACAGAATGTTTTTTTTTTATTAACACTGGAATATATTTATACATACAATTGTCAAATTTAAAACTTATGTAACAACATTCTAAAAACACTACACTAGAATTATTTTTAGAATTTCAAAATAAAAATTTAAGAGTCATATAGGTACCATTTAAATGCTTTCATAAATTTGGACATGCTGTCTATCCCCGATAAGAAAAACCACTTTAATATGGTTCTGTGAAAGTTTTAGCATTAAAGCTTATAATTATCTGCTCCCGTTTAAACAGGAATGTACCAATATAAATTAAAATACTATAAGCCGTCTATTTATTTTCATCACTCCACCAAAAAAATATAATATAATCTCTCCGATGTGTTTTACTATGTCTTAATAAAAAAAGTGTATCAACAAATTAGTAAAGTGTAATAAGACACTTTCTCAACCTATTTATGCGGGTTTATCTTTATTTTTCTCTTTGCATGTATTATTTAACTATACTTTATCAGCTCTATAATTTTTATATTTTATTCTTTTTCATACCACACTTGAAAAGCATACGAAATTAAGGCTAATGTGGCAAATATCAAAAATATGGTAAAGCTACTTATTATAAAGTGAGTTATTCCTATTACTTCATAAATTTTATATACAATCCAGGCTCCAAAGGCATCAATAATAGCATTAGCTCCAATGTATAGCCTCAAATTTTTGAATGTAAAATAAAAAACCCATATTGTAGTTATGAAAAAAGCGCCATATGCCATGCTCACATCTGTTATGTTCCCCCATGGCACTATGGTTTCTTTGATTTTAATCCATTTATAAGTATAGGCTATTTCATACACGATAGTTACTAATAATGCCGTAAATAATGTCACTGGCAAATACTTTTTAAAGCTCTCTTTTTTTATAAATAACAACGTAAACCATGGACCTATAAACATTACCCATAGAATTATTTTATTGGTCAAAGCTATGTCACCACCTTGCTTTTACATATCTTAACCGAAATAATTTCATTATATGTTATTCTCCTTATATCTTTAATAATTATCATCTTTACAAAGTTTTACATTTGTAATCTAGCTGTATGTAAATAGTACCATAAATAAATTACCATTGAGACAAATAATTATATGTTTATATAAGGAACTGGATATTATTATATTGTACAATTACTGTGGAATCTTTTGTTAAAAATAGTATCAAAACATCAATACAATATATAAAACTTTCCAAAATGAATTTAGATAGTTATTGATACGTAATAAAGGCTTGATTTATAGTTAGCTATTATTGGTATCAAAAAGTACAAGAATTGTGCCTTTTCAGACATGCCCTAGTAATTATATGACACATAATTAAAAAGTGCCTACAGATTAACTGTAAGGCACTTTTATTAGTAACTTGTATAATTTATATTACAATTAGGTAGAACATTCTTCAATGATTGGTTATCACCAGCACTTACCTTATTGGCAGCTAAGTCAAGTAAGTGTAAGTTAGTTAGTCTTTTCAAAGGTCTTATATCATTTATTCCATTAGTGTCTAACTCAAGCAATTGTAAGTTAGTTAATTCTTGCAAAGGGCTTATATCACTTATTTTATTGGTAGCTAAATCAAGCAATTGCAAACTAGTTAATCCTTTCAATGAACTTATATCACTTATTTTATTGGCAGCTAGATCAATCGATTGTAAATTAGTTAATCCTTTCAATGGACTTATATCACTTATTTTATTGGTAGCTAAATCAAGTGATTGTAAGTTAGTTAATTCTTGCAAAGGGCTTATATTACTTATTTCATTGGTATCTAGATCAAGTGATTGTAAATTAGTTAATCCTTTCAATGGACTTATATCACTTATTTCATTGGTATCTAGATCAAGCGATTGTAAATTAATTAATCCTTTTAATGGACCTATATCTTTTATTTGAGTATCGTATAACTGAAGATGTTGTAGATTAGTTAAATTTTCTATACCATTAATATCTGATATTGTTTTAGTGTGTGAATCTCCACCATCGTAATCTAACTTAGTTATTTTATCAACGTCGCTTTTATATAAAGTACCAGTTGGCTTATTAATGGCATTTCTTACTACATTATCTAAAATAGCATCCCTAAAAGTTACTATAGTATCATTTTTATTTGTATTATCAGAACTAAAACTAATAATTTTATCTGCATCATTAATAACATATGACTTAACTGCTGCATGAGTATTAGTGGCTACTGTGAAAGTTATTAATACTCCCATTACTGTACTTGATAACATGCCAAAGCATTTCTTCTTATTCAAGTTTTTATCATCTCCTTTTTATCATCTACTGTTTAGTTATCAGTGAAACTTACTACTTATACACTATGTGTAATTAATAAAAATACTATATTTTATACTCCCATAACCGTTGAAATAACTAATGTTTTCTATGAAACTCACTTTAATTAGATTTTTATGTTTCGCTAACATTTCTCTGAATCGCATCAAAATGAATTAAGCAATAGGTTTAAGTTAACCGGTATTAGAATTTATGTTAATCCAATATATATGAGGAGTGGCAGATAAATAGGTATAGCATAAAAATTGATGTTATTAACTAAAACGGTATTTAGCATCGTTTTTAGAAAAGAAAAAAGGCATTGCTGTATTGAAACTGATGAATAATCTAGAGACTTATTTATATATATCTCCGTAAAATATATTGGATTTTAAAAATATGTTTATATAAATGACTCTTTATTTAATAATTTACATATGTTCTACAATAATATATAGTAATACTATTGTAGTAAAAGATACTCGACAAAGGGTGGTCTTTATTAACTTAACCTTTCGTGGAGTAAGCTTTATGTATTTCTAACAATGTTAAAGATACATAAAGCTTGAACATCTAAAGAATATTTTTAGGCTTAAAATTAAGCTGTTTTGTATATTATACCTTTTTCATCAATTTGATATTTTTTGATAAATATAAGTATTGATTAATCTATTTATTTAATAAAGTTTATTTTGAACGGTTAGTTTTTGACTTATCAGATGTTAAGCAATTGTTTTTTGACTTGTCAGACGTTGATTTATTATTTTTGGATTTATCGGACGTTGAGCAATTAGTTTTTGATTTATCATACGATGATTTACTGTTTTTTGACTTATCAGACATTGAGTAATTAGTCTTCGATTTATCAGATACTGAGCTATTGTGTCTGTATCCATTAGGTGGCGCTGATAGCTGCCAGTTAGAACCCCAGTTATTAAATAAATTTAATATTGATATTTTATGATTTGTTGTTATGGTTCCTACTGTTACTAGAGTATCTAGATGAGTCTTAAAATTTGATATTGTTGTTATTTCACCATCATAATACAGGTTCAATATTGCTATTTCTTGATCCTGAGTTATAACTCCTTCTGCTACTAGAGTATCTAATTTAGTTTTAAAATCTACAGAAGAATAACAAGATACCTTAGAAATTACAGTCTGTGTACTGTTAGTGCACGAAGCTGCATGAACTGTTGTGACAATTCCTGTATTTACTAATAGTGGTGCCGCAATCACTAGAGCTGAAAGTAATTTGTACTTCATTTTTAACATTTTTAATACCTCCAAAATTTTTTGATATATGATTTTTTAAGTCCATTTTCCAGCTTTAGAAATTGTATTAGAGGATTTCTATGATTTTAATACTGAAAGTATTTTCATTAATGGATCTTCTTAGACCTAAAACGAGCATATCAAAGTGAGTTCAGGTTTTTCTTTATTCGAATTTATGTAGAAAATACAAATAGCAATTATAGATATCCTCTTGATTTCGTTTCTGGAAATTCAGGGCTTGTTTATAATGGACATATTAACATCATTTTCACACGGTATCATTATTAAATTTATGGCCATAATGGCATTAAATACTCTATAATAGATTTAATGGATATATGTAATAAAATGTAATAATGATTTTATCTAATAACTATCATTATATTGTAAAATATTTTTAAATAATACATTACATATATTGGCAATGAATATAGATCCTAGGGTTTATGTCCGTAAAAATGAAGATAATTATGAACTAATAGTTAAATTAAGTAAGTAAGATGCAATTGGGAAAAAAAGTAGTTATATCCACCAATTCACTTGGTAGATAGGGATGCTACCAAGGTACGGCTTTCAGGAGAGGAGCATGTAGAGCTTTGGATATAATTAAAAGTGTAAGATGTGAATTTATTCTTTAATGTAATGACCATGAAAAGAGTAGAAAATGGTGTAAGGCTATTAATGTAAGTTAGCAGCAATTTGAAGTAAAAAAATAAGCACACATACTTATGTACTTATTTTTTTATCACATAGAATTACTTATGATATTTTTTGGTTATTCTGAGGGTTGTATTATTATCAACTAAGTTACTAAATGACGTAACTTCACCAAACTTTTAAATTATTTATGAGCTCCTTGTGGCATTGCTGATGCTATAGCAGTTTCTTGAGCTGAAGTTATGGTTCCTCCAGTTACAAGATTGTCAAGCACAGTCTTGTAATTAGTTTTAGTGCCGGATTCTCTTGCTGTTTTCATTGCTGATGTTATAGCAGTTTCCTGATCTGAAGTTATGGTTCCTGCAGT
>NZ_JBJHZX010000045.1:11263-27016 GCF_045310515.1 Candidatus Clostridium eludens
TTTGTGGCATTGCTGATGTTATAGCAGTTTCTTGAGCTGAAGTTATAGTTCCTGCAGTTACAAGATTGTCAAGCACAGTCTTGAAATTAGTTTTAGTACCAGATTCTCCTGCTGTTTTTATTGCTGATGTTATAGCAGTTTCTTGAGCTGAAGTTATTGTTCCCGCAGTTACAAGCTTATCAAGCTCTGTTTTTAAAGAATTTTTATTATTTCCTTTATTAAATTGGTGTACTGCTTTTGTTTTATTATTAGAAAGTGCATCTGCATGAACTGTAAATCCCGTACCTACTACACCTATTGATGCTACAAGAGCTAAAGCTGCAATTAACTTAACATTTCTTTTTAACATTTTCAATTACCTCCAAAATTCAATTTAAATCTTTATATGTAACAAAATTAATTAACTAACCTCATGCATGTATGATACATACAACTTATGTCAATTCAGTGTCAGACCTATGGATATATTGTTAATATTATGTAAATGAACAAATACCATCCAAAAAATTATAATTAAGCAAAATGCTGTTATATCCATCTTTGATTCTTCTAAAGAGAACTCCCTCAATCCATTTTAGTGTTCAGTTTGCCTATTATAAATCTGATTATTGAGCAACCTAATTTAACGTGAGTTCGACGGAATTCTATGTGGTGAATCATGTAATATCAATGCTTATATAAGATTACATTATTTTAAAGTATGCTAAGTAAACATCTGTAAACATGCTTAAATTAAATGTCTGACATTAAATTTAAGTAGTTTACTTTGTGTATTTAACCCTCAAAAGAACTCCCTCAGCAAATAAAGTGTAGTTTGGTGCAAAAAAAAAGAACTAAATCCAGAAGGGAATTGTCAAGGGCGGTTTAAATTATTTTTTCACTTACAACTCTACCCTTAAAAAAGAAAAAATAATTTAAATCGGGCGCAGCCTTTACCCTTGATAAGGAATGAATGGATAGTATAATTACTCCTGCCCAAACACACCTTTTATTTACATATTAAGCAAAATAATGTATTCTGAGATGTATAAAATATTAGTAATACTATATTCCTTTTCAATAAAATAAATGAAAAAACTAAGTATGATTACTCATACTTAGTTTTTTTTGCTCTGTGTGATACAAAACCTGTGAAAAATAACAAAAATATTAAACTTAAACTAAATAATAAATAAAATTTATTATTAGATTTATTCCTTAGTTTATTAAATAAAACTTTCATTTTCACCCTCCTTGCATAGATATTTACTCATTCCTATTGTTACCCTCTTTCCTTTTTCTTTCTTGATTTTTCTTTTCTCTATACAATCTGTAGTTTTTATATGCACTATACAGTTCATTCTTAAACTTTATAAAATCCTTCTTACTGTTTTTATGGATCATTTTCATTAAATAAATTGTTCCGGCGGAACTTTCTTTAATATCCTCAATGGCAACCTTCAAGATCCATTTCATCAGAAAAAAGACTATAACTAATTCAATCATTGTTTCAATTAGATCATATACCCTATATAATACATATACCAATGTATACACTATTCAATCATCTCCTGATGATTAAATTACGAACCATCATTGCTCTTGTTGCTAATTTACCACCCATGTGCATAGCAGTTCTTCCTGTTCCTGTACTGTACCACATGTCCCTTAAAATCCTTGGGCCTTTTATCAGATTGCAACAACAACCGAATAAAATCATAAAGTTATACCATGTAAACTCATTTTTCAAAGCCCAGGTTACTCCCAGCATACATATTAACTGCGTTATTACAGTTAATACTTGACTTATAAGTTCACGCCACCATGTATCCATAAAGTTGAAATTATCAGAAGCCATTGAGATAGCTACAGGGACAGAGTATATCTGTAAGAAGATTAAATCTACTTGATAAACACACATTTTAATAAAAAAACAAGCTGAAGCCACTGCTATAAACCCTATAATAACAACAAGCATAAAGCCTTTAGATATTGAAGCAATTCCACTTGATTGTATATAATTATTCAATGAATCTGCCGCATTACTAGATATTTGATTGAATATCCAATTCCCTAAAGGAAAAGCAATTTCACCCACTATGACCTTTATTAAAAACGGACATATTACAACCATGACAGAAGCTTTTACAGTTCTTGTTATGAGTTCTCCTACTGTATAATCAGCGCAATTATTACTTATATCGGACATGAAATTTACCAACTTTACGGCAACAATAATTGCAAGTAAATAAGCTCCAACTCCTAAAAAAATATTATAAACAGTATTGGCAAAATCGGGTAAATTCTGCGGTGTAAAAATTAGTTTCTTAGCTAAATCAAGTGAGCCTTGGAGTACGTCTTTGGCACTAGAAATAAAATAGTCATTCAATAAAGAACCCATTTTAAACCCTCCTTATTTTAAAACTTTTATAAACTAGGCTCACTAGCCTTGTTTATTTTCCATTTGCCATTTTCTTGTTTCATTTGTATCTCAAATACTAATACTTCCTGTTTCAGTATTTTATAGGTAACTGTTTTATTTTCTTTATCAACTATAGGACTATTAATTAGATAGTTACCTTGAAAGATTATATTGCCTGCTATAGTATCTTCAAAGTAAAATGTTTCTGGACTTATAGAATATCCCGTTTCAATTTTATTACATGTATCAGTCATGAAATCACTTGTGAAGTAATCTTTGAAATTTTTACTTACATACTCTTTAACTTTTTGTGTATCTTTATCACTAACAAGTATTTCTTCATTTTTGTGGCTACTTAAAAATGCCTGTAATGCTAGTTTGCTGTCTGTTTTTGCTGTATCCTCATTAAACTTAGGCTGGCAACCTGTAAAAGAAAGTATCAAGATTAATAGTAAGTTCGTAGCAATGAAAAACCTTTTAATTTTCATTTTAAACCTCCAAATTATCTTCTAGATTTTCTAATTCTTCCATGTCTTCCTCATCTATTCCTAATAGTAAATTTTCTAGTTCTTCAATATCTTCTTTATCCTTTTTATCTACGTTTTTTACTTTATCATCATGTATTTTTTGCTCCTGCTCTTTTACTTCTTGTTTCTTTTCATCAGAATTTATATAAGCTTCATATTGAACTTTTTGGGCTTCCCTAAATTCTATAACTTCATCCGTTGTATACCTGTTATAATCCTTTTGTTTTGTCCTATATTTTTCTGTTATACCTGGGAAAATTTCAAACTGTTTGGCCTTTTTTAGCTTAATAGGATATTTACCTGTGATTATTAGAAGGGATTCATCCCTATCCATATGCTCAATTTCATCTGCATTAATTAAATTTCTACCTGTGTAACTAAAGTTTTGAGAACTTGATGAACTATCACTTTTATTGCCCTTTGATGTGGATTTTGAAGATGTTTCAACCTTTACAGTTGTCTTTCCGGCAAGCTCTGAAAAATATTTTGATGTAGTGTTATTTACATTCCCTAAACACAACTTTATGCCGCAATTACCTAAAATACTTTCTGCCTGTTCCCTTCCATACCTTTCTTGAAGCTGCGTAATATTTTGAAGAATAGTACAGCACGCTATACCATAACCCCTACAAGTTGCTAAAAATTTTTCATACTCACTAAACCTACCCAGGCTTGGAAATTCATCTAAGTGAAAAATTACTGGTCGCGGTAGCTTAGTATTATTTTCATTCCCCAAAATATAAAGTTCTTGAAACATTTGAGTGAAGAATAAATTAATTAACCCTTCCCAGGTACTGTCCATCACTGGGATCATTACATATAGTGCTATCTTTCTTTTCCCAATATCTCTAAGAAAAAAATCTGAATTAGCCGTAAAGTCTGCTACCTCCTGGTCTACATAGTCCCCTATAGTAGTTAAAAGTGAAATTAAAATGCTTGCCCTTGTTTCTTTCTGTGATTTTTTGAAACCTAGTTCATAAGCTCTCCTTGCAGGGTGCTTTTTACCTAACTTTAAAAATTGTTCATCCAGGCTGCTTACTCCATCCTCATTTTGTTCAGGGTCAAATTCCTGTAAGAAATCCAGTACCCCTGCCATATTTCTTTTTTCCACTGGCATTTCATGTATACTGTATAAAATTAATGCTTTTAATAAACCTAGCTGCGCATTGTACCACATATCCTTACGTTTGGGGTCGTTTTTAGCTGCCACTATTGCATTTGCAACAGTTGTGGCGTCTCTGTCTTTTCTTACATAATCAAAAGGGTTATAATGGTCACTGACAGCCATATCCGCAAAGTTTACAACATGCACCTCATATCCTTCTAGTTCCTTAACTTTAGCTGTCATTTCATAAACTTCGATTTTAGGATCGGTTACTACTATAGAACATTCTCTTTCATTTAAAACATTGGTTATAACATAACTTTGGGTTTTAAGTGAGCCTGGCCCACCTACTACAAAACAATTCCTGTTAGGCAATGTAGAGTTAGTTGGCTGAACCAAAGCCATATTGTCTTTTATCCCCAGAACTATGCCATTAGAGCTTTTTCTCTGTTTCTTTTTACTCATTATTTTCATTACTATTTCCCCCTTTTATTTCAATAGCTAAATCCTCTAAAAGTTGTTTAGCATGTATTGCCACAGTTTCATTCCCAACAAAAATTTCATTGTTCTGAGAATATCTACTTGAACCATGTATGGCATATTCGGCGTCAAGTTCATACTTTTTCTTACCTGTTTTAAAAAGTAAACAAAGAAATATAACCAGGACTACAACAGTTCCTAAGATAACTATAGGATTCTTAGCTTTTACTAGATTTGAAATTGCAACTATGGGATGGTGTCCCAAACCTTTAAGGCTTGAAGCCACCATACTTTTATTTAAGTTTAGTATTTTATATTTTTGTACTAAAGAAGTAATCTGCCCTAAACACAAAATACCTATCTCCAAAATTAGTGAAACTACAACAGCCACAATGACTTTACTTTTAGACATTTAATTAACCCCCTTACTGCTTCCACTCTCATATGGGGCAAAGCTCCCCATTAAAGTGATTTTATTTACAATATAGTTACTACCCTGCTTTATTACTTCTACTTCGTAAATCTGGCTTACAGGTGCGCTATTTGAACCATTTACACTATAGGTTGTATTGATACTTACAAGTGCTTTTGCTGTGTCTGTATTGGTATCAGTTAAATATATATTCAAGCTGTTAACCTTGTTTTGTATTGGAGTTTTAGGGGCCTCTGCCCCTCCTGCTCCTTGAAGTGACTTGTATACATCATCCGTTACATATTTTTTGATTTCTGTAAACCTTGATACATAAGTCTGATTATTATAATTAAATTCCGCATAAAATAAACTACGGACATTATTTTTTATAGTATAATTATCTTGGTTATTGCCTCCGTTAGATAACTGCTCATTTAACTGTTTCTTTTGAAGTGTTAAATTTTGCACTTCATTTTTTTGTCTGCTTGAAGCCATCCTTTGACCTATAAGACCTATAACCAATAAAATATTTATTATAATAGACGCTGATAAAACAATATAAATCTTTTTCATTGTCTCTCCCCTTTCTATTTGACCCTTCCATACCCTGCTAAATGCTCTTGCCAAAAGCTATTATTTAAACTCTCATATCCAATTCCATGACCTCCACTTTGATACATTGTGTTGTTTCCAACATATATTCCTACATGAGTTATATAATCACCACACTTATATGTGGCTGTAAAAAACACTAAGTCCCCTGGCTCCACGCTTCCTGGTGCAACCCTACTTGTTGCGTCATATTGTTCCTGGGCTGTACGTGGTAGATTTATACCAATCTCACCATATACATATTGTGTAAGACCTGAACAGTCAAAACCTGTGGATGGGCTGGAGCCTCCAAACACATAAGCTTCACCTTGAAACTTATCTGCCGCCTGTATTAATTTACTGTAACTATCACTACCTAGTGGCGATTGAGAAGAACCCTCTGCAATTCCTGTATCAGTCATGGTTACATACCGCATTACGTGGGCATAATAATTTACATCTCCATATCTGCCGCCATGTAAGCTTGAGAAGGCTATTGCAAGGTCATTTGTACTTTTTCCACCATTAGAAGCCACATAGTCTACATATCCTTGGCCAAAATTATATGATTGAATAATTGTTTCAAAATCGCATTTTTTCTTATTTGCATAATTTACAATAGAGCTAAAATACTTTATTCCTACCTCTAAAGATTCTTGGGGGTCTTGAATTGAATTGGCTGGAAGTCCCTCACTCTCGGAACTTTGCATAATGTCATTAGTGGTGCTGTCTCCACTTTCTTGATAGATCATTGCAAGCAATACTTCTGTATAGTTTCCAACTCCGTATTTATTAGCAATTTCTAAAACTAGAGGCCGCCATTTCTGCACTGATGGAGGTATATTTGCTTTTCCAAAACTTTGAGTATTGTTGTTGTTTTGATTCCCCAAAATAGCCATAATCATTACAAAAACTGCACAAATAGCAATAATTATTATTTTCTTCATTTTTTATCTTTTTCCTTCTTCTGTATGTTCTGGTACTGCTTAGTTAAATCATTAATTTGTAATTGTATCTGGCTTATTTTTGTAGTATCAGTTTCTTGACTTATACTGGTTTTTAACTCATTCACTTTACCTATTAAGTTCTTTTCTGTTATGGCTGCAGCAACATCTTTGTCTTTTAACCTTGTATTGACGTCATAAGCGTCTACAACATTGTTATGGGCTATAAATGCAAGTGCAAGTCTCTTTAACTGGTCTTTATCTGTAATAAGCTGTTTTCCTGCTAATAAATAGTTATAGTTGTATGAAACAATCTGCTTTTCAGTATTTACGTAACTGTTATTTGTTTTAAGTTTTAAAATATCTTTTTGTTTACCTTGTAAATACAGCTGCTGCACAACTTTTTTTGCATAGCTATCATCTTCATTTATTGCATTATCATATTGGTTAAACTGTAAATACACATCTGCTATCTGTGCTTTGGTATACCCACTTTTCCTTAATAAATTAATACCGTCTTTATAATCTCCCAAACTCAAATCTCTGTAGGCGTCAGCTTTGTTATTTGCCCATTCAATTTGACTTGAATAAACTTCTTCTACTTTGTTGTTTGAAATTTTACTTATTCCAGCTGCCAGTATTAAAACAATTAATATGACAGCTCCGTTAATTACTATAGTTGCAGCTTTTTTGCGTAAATTAGTTTTTCTTTTAATTTCTATATCTTGAAAATGCTTTGTTTCATCAGCATTTAACTTATCTAAAACCAATTTATGAAGTTCTTCAATTGACCTGGTTTTATCCACTTCAAATAAAAAGCCATCATTTATTTTATTTAGCAGTGAATTTTTATTTATTTTTAATTTTTCAAATGGATAAGGGGACAGTATGGACAAAACAATTAATTTGTATTGTTCAAGCTCTGTATAGTTACGAATGTAGGGTATAAACTTATTGCTCCTATACATAAACTTTATAGTCTTTAAATCCTTAAAAAATATATTCTGTGGGTGCAATAAGACTTTATCCTCAAAACTTTCAAGTGGGTTGATAGAGAGTATTTTTTCTAATATAGAAAGCCTGAGAACTGTAGAATATTTCTTTGACATTACTATGGGTTTATATCCTTCTTCAATTTCATATTTTAAAATATACTTCTGTCCTTCATGCTCTATAGAATTTAAAGAAAAGCAATGTTCATTTTCTTTCTTTAATATTTCAAGCTCTACTTCACTTTCTGCTAAAACTTTATTTTCATCTATGCTTATGGTGTACTCATTTCCTTTTGTGTAAATTGTTAAATCCTCCATTAAAATTATTTTCAAAGTTCCCACTCCCCTAAATTTTTTATTTCTTCCATTTCCATAGGGCTTATATGAAGCTGACTTTCATAATCCACCTCTACATCTGGATTTTGTTCATAATTTTTTCTATACCTTTTAGGATTAATTAACCTCATTTCTTCTCTTGAAAGCTCTATCCTCATAAATACTCTTTTTGTTCCATATAATAAGAGTGCTTCACCTTTTCTTTTTGCTCTAAGCAGGGATATTTCAGGCTTAGAAAAGTTCAATCGAAGCTTTTCTATAACTTCATCAACTCCCCTGTTATCAAGTCCAAAAAACAATTTTGTATATGAGTTTCCCACCACTGCTTCACCTAAATTTTTGTCGTCTATTTCTTTTTTCAATATATCTTGTATTTGCTGTGTTATAGCTACTGCACTTGCGTTATATTTCCTAAACCTCTTGTATGCCTGAAAGAAAAAATCTATAGCTTGTGGGTTTTTTGTAAGAAAGTGAAATTCATCAATAAACATATAGGTATACTTGTGGTTTTTCCTTGATGTGATAATATCCCATAAATAACTGAATGTGTTTAAATAACATGCTCCTTGTATTTCAGGCTCGTTTTGTAGTGCCTTTAAATCAAATGAAATAATACTGTTGTTCAAGCTTACATTGGTATAGCCATTAAATATTGAATTGGAACCATATACATAGCTATTTAATATATAATAAAAATCTTCTATTTTGTTAAATGCTCCTGGGTCTTCTTCCTTTAACTTTCCGATTCTATTATATAAATCCTCTAAAATAGGAAAATCCTTATGTGTCATTTTACTTATGTCCTGTACTTCCCTGAATTTATCGTAAAGGCTTATTACAAGTTTTTCTACTATGGACATTTCAACCTGTGTCATATCTTCCTTGATTGTTTTAAATAATGCCTTAAGCCTTTGGCATTTCTGCTTTATAAGATTTTCGACTTTGTTACTGGCAGTCATATTTTTGATTATTTCATCATCTGTTATTTCTTCCGAAAATATCTCCAGAAGATTTATTTTTGTGTCAGATATTGAACTTAAGTGTATTACTGTACCACCGTAATATTCTATTATGTCACTATACTCGTTTTCTGGGTCGATAACATAGACAATATACCCTCTTGCAATTAGATTCAGTATTTTTCTCATAATGGCACTTGTTTTTCCAACACCAGAAGTTCCAATAACAATCATGTTTTGATTTAGCGTTTCTTCTCTTTCATCCAGATAATTTATTGAAACCACAGAGTTTGTAATTTTGTTTATTCCTTCGATTACTGCATTAGGTGACAGGTCGCATACTTCACTATCGTCAAAAGGGAAAAAAGAACTTGCAGCAGTAGTATTGCTCATCTGATAGGTGTACTCTTGCAGCTTGTTTTGTTGGAGTGGAAGGGCCGACCAATAGGCGTCACCCATGCGGTAATATGGAATTATACCTCTCATATGAGCTTTCATTAATGCTCTTTGGACACTTTCCTCTAACCTGTTGAGTTTTTCAGGCGTTTCCGCCTGAATTAATATATAAGTGTAGATATATAGAAAGCCAACTTTATTGCCAAAAGATTCCCTAAGCTGATTTTCTGCGCTTTTAATTTGTTCTTCCAGGCTTATCATAAGCCTGGGGTCTTTTGTCTTTAGCAATTCAGCTTGTTTATTTTTTATGCTTCTGTTATAATGATCAAGCATTAGGTTGTCGTTGGCTGTCTGAATATATTGGGTTATTGAGATGTTACCCTTTAGGCGTTTTAAATCGGACAGCCAATTACCTCTTGCTTCTGTGGGATATTGTGCTATTGCTATGACTTTTATATAGTTTCCTCCAAGCTCTACACTGTCTTTATTTTCCCTATACATAAATGGGTAAATACATTCTATAGGCGTGGTGTCTATAAGTCCTGTTAATTCATCCTTCTTCACTTCTTCAATTTCATATGGTTGTATTTCTTCACTTATTTTTTTACTGTCATTTTTCTTATTTTTAATTTTTAAATTTAACAATTTACTCACTCCTTACACGACATATATTGAATTCTTGAAGTCTATAAATCTGTGTAGTGCAATTATAATATCTTTTGTATTTAATACCTTTGCTTCTGCATTATAAGATTCAAGTAGTGTATTTAAAGAGTTTTGAACTTTTTTTATCTTATCATTTAGGTTTCTTTCTGCTGCCTTTAGTTCTTCAATGGTTCTTTCTCTTACTTTTTCACTGATAATCACTAAATGCTGCTTTGTAGTTAATTCACTTGATAGCTCCATATTCTGATATTCAATGCAATATGACGCTATAAGCTCCCGTAAATGACTATTACCATTGTTTTGTCTAGCCTCTAAATACCTTTTTTTCCAGTACAGGTTATAAGCTTTCATATCCAGTGGAATTGTCATGGAAATAATCTGTGGATTGTCTTCTTTGTTTTGTTCAAGAAAAGAAGCATAATCTTCAAATAGTGTATTCTGTTCGTATTGTGCCAAAAGGTCTAAATTTATTCCCTCTACCTTAAGCATAGAAAGCAGGGTGTTGTCTTTTAAATACACAAAATCTTCATATACTCCTTCAATAGGGCTTATATCCTGTAAATATAACTTACTGTCTTTTCCCACTACTTAAGCACCTCCTTGTTTTCTCTAGGTCTTAAATAATATAATTTCTGTCTGCTCTTAAAGCTTAACTTATCCCTCATGTGTTCAATGAATCTTATATTATTTCTATACCTTACAGGTCTGCCAATTGCAGCCACAAAACCAAAAGCTACAATAGGTAGTGCAATCATTAATTTAATAATCCATAGTGCTACAATGTCATAAGGTGGTACTGCAAATATTAATAGCCCTACAATTACTGGTATAGTTACATATTTAAAAACATCCATAAGCGTTAAACCTGGTATTAAGTTATAAGACGCTTCTACATTTCGTGGAAAGACAAATTTTTTACCCTCTCTTTGCTCTCCACTTTCGTCAAGTATCTCTATTAAAGCCTCTTTTACATCTTCCTTATCTACCCTCATAACTTCACTTCCTTATTGAAATAATCCATATACCCAGGGTATGAGCCATGTTAAAGCTCCTCCTGTGGCAACTGCTGCGCCTACCATACCAATACCCCTCCACATTTCATTTTTCATATGTGGATCATCTAAGCTTGGCAGTTTTGATATTACTATTTTTGCAGCTGCTATAACTCCCACTACTGCAATAACAGATGTAACCACAACCTGTATAGTATTAAAACCTGTAGTTAGTTTTTGCTGTATATCCCCTGCATTTGATTCAGCTTTTACTAGAACTGTATTTCCTAAAACTAGAAATGTAGTATAGGCAGAAGCTAAATATTTACTTATTTTTTTCATTATAATTTCACCTCTGGAACTTGATTTAGCTTTAATCTTTTCTTTCTTTCCAAATAATCATCTAGTTTATCTAGTGTTTTTTCTGCTTCTTCTTTTGTGTAGTATGGAGAAATTATTCTTAGTTCTCCTTTCCTATTGCATTTTCCAATAGAATAGCCCTTATTACTATTTGTAACCTCAAAAGGTTGTCTGATTTCATCTAATTTTTTGTCAAGCTCCACACCATAGAAACTTAAAAATCCTTCTAAAAATGCGCGGCTGTCATTTTTAAATTCCATTTTAACTTTATTCAATTTTTCACTTTCCTTTAAGCTTTTAAAAGTATCTTCTATTTTTTCTCTTATACTATTTACACTTTCTGTACTTTTAAAATCAAGACTGTTTTCAGGTAATCCATAGCTTGTTAATGTCTTATTTACAACTTCTTTTCTTGCTGTATCATTACCCTCTAAGTTTTCTAATAAAATCTTTCTTCTTGCGTCATTTGTGGGTTCAGTATCGAATTTGATATTATGAATGTTAAATGAGTTGAATTTGATATTGTCCTTATTATCTTTTAAATTGTCCTTATTATCTTTTAAATAGATACAAGTATCTTTGTCTAACTTGAAAAGTGTTCTATCCCTTAAAATCTCATATTCATGTGTTTTAAATATGCTTTTTAATGCTTCATCTTTTGATTTGAAATCTTTAGAAATGACATAAGGTTCTTTTTCTTTCTGCTTATATTCTAAAAAATATTTATCATTATCTTTTTTTAAATTTATTGCTGCTTCATCATCTATTGTGAACTTCTTTACTACCTTTCCACTTCTATTGAATATTTCTTTTTCCTCTCCTTTTTTCATTTCATAAATTCCATTGTATTCAATTACCTTTTGTTCTTCCAGTGCTTCATCCAGTATCTTTAAGTCGTCACCTTCTAAACTACTTTCAAGGTCATAAATCTTAGATGTCAATTCGTCATCCTGAAAAGTCCTATCTTGTCTTATATTCCTTTCCATGATTTAATAACATCTCCTTTTAATTATTTAATTTTCAATATTGAATTTTCTTTCATCAAACAGATTATAACACCCCCTCTCTAAGCATTTTTAATATAAATTTTTTATAAACTCCTACCATGCCCTCTCCTTCTTTGTTGTTTCAATTTCTTGTTACGCTTTAGTTCTTCTTCATCTATTCTTTTGTTAACTTCGCTGATGAATATTTTCAAAGTATCTGATAACAAATTATTTATCTTAGGAGTATCAAATTTCCTTTCATAACTTAAATGTTCATTGAAGAAGTTATTGCTAAATTCATTATTAAATACTTTAAAATCCTTTAAGTAATTATCTTTATTAAAATAGTTGTTTACCTGTTCTTTTTGCTTTTCTCCTAATTCATCATAATAGGAAGCACATTCAGCATGAAACATATAAACAAATGACTTACTATTCAATCTAAAATTAGTATATTTTTGCTTTAATAACTCTCTGTCTTTATTTAATAAATTCAATATTTCCTTTTGCTCACTTAAATTATATTTTCGTGGAGGATTTTTAAAGTCCTCTGCTCTTACTGTTTTACCATAATACTCATTACTCATTATAAGAATTTCTTTTTCCTGAATAGTTAACTTTGTTTTGTTATCCCAATTAGGATACATTTTTTCTAATCTATTGTCATAAACTTTATTCATTATTTCCAATGCTACTTTTAATTCTTTTCTTGTGTTTGCAATTTTCCTTAATGTAGTCAATACCTTTTTAGGTGCATTTCTTACTGTGTCTATATCATCAAAAGATATATTATATTTTTCTTCTACTTCATTAAATATATCTTTTAAATGTTCAATATCATGCTCAAGGGAAATTGAAAATCTGGCTCTATTATTTAATATATCTTTTAATGAATTTTCAAGCCTATCATTCTCAGCTGAATTTTTCACCTGCTCAATTTCTTCTTCATTAAGCAATTTATTTTCTCTTAAAGTTGTATCTACTAAATAGATTTTTTCATGCTTATTTAAACTATCCAAATCTAAATTTTTATAATGCTTTTGTATAAATCTATCTGCATTATTTTCTAAAATTTTTTCAGCAGTAGATAACATTTCTTCTTCCTTTTCTATTCTACTTAATGCTCTTATTTTCTCTATAGTATCATCCTTAAACTCTAAAGATTTACTCCAATTATTTAACTGCCTTTTTCTGTATTCTATATTTTCTATATTCACATAAGCTTTGATATATTTTGAAATGTTGCTAAGTTTCTTTACCTCTTTTTCATCAAGACAATTATAAAATTTATTGTTATCAGCACTTCTTTCTTTTTCTCTTTTATATTCATTTAATTCAATAACATTTCTGTTATATTCTTTAACATCTTTATTGTGGTTTACCCTGTAAGATTCTCCCCCTCTTTTGACAATATTTCTAGCTGCATAACCTTCATGTATTTGTGGTTTAGTTTCTTTTCCTAATTCTTTATTACTCTTACAGCTTATACGTTCATTTATGCCATTTTTCTCTAGATAACTATTTGTCATTACTTCCCATGCCTTACGCCATTCTTTCATTTTATTTCTGTCGTTCCAATCTGTTATATGAACAGCTCTATATTTTACTTTTCCACTTTCAGTAATTACCTTTTCTTTCCTTTGTTTATTTCCCCATTCTCCACTATCATTAAAAGGTCTCATGGTTAACATTACATGAAAGTGTGGGTTATTTTCATCTTCTCTATGAATAGAAATATCTGCCACCATTCCATTATCTACAAAGGTTTTTTTACAAAATTCAAATGCTAATTCTTCCTGTTCTTCACTACTTAATTCCTTTGGGAGTGCAACATTAAATTCTCTTGCCAGTTGTGCGTTATGCTGCTTTTCTTTTTTCTCAACTTCATTCCACAATCTTTGTCTATCACTAGCCCATTTGGGTGCATTATCTGGTACAAGTATTCTTGTAACAGGTGGTATTTGCCTTTTGTAATATTTTACTGCCTGGTTTCTTTCATCAAGTAATTTTTCTGCACTTCGATATGCGGCACAAGCCACAGAAGAACGCTGCCTTCCTTTTTTGTCTGACCTAGTTATAATTTGTCCTTCAAAGTGGAATATCGCCATAACGCACCCCTTTTTTGTATTTTGCAAAACATTCATGTTTTGTGTAATTATTGTTTTAGTAAATTTTTTTTGAAAAAATTTCGCACTATACCACTTGTGGTATATACGTGCGCCCTTCGTAAACTTGGGACACATAAATTCTTACATTTTTATTATATCACTACTAAAATATACATTCAATAGGTAACTTTCATTTTTTTAACAAATTGAATAAATTTTTTCCATTCTATCATAATATGATTTTTTAAAAGTTAACTTTTAAAAATAAAAAATTATTTCTTTAAAAAATATTGTTATACTATTCCAATAATGTTATTAATGGTATAATTGTTATAGTATAATAAAAAATAGGGGGAATTTAAGATGTCAAAAAATGATATAAAAAATATTGACCTTGAAATTGAAAAGCTAAAGCAAAAAAAGAAAGACTTAATTGCTAAAAGAGAAAGAGAAGTAGGAGCATACCTATTAAAGACTTGGAATATAGAAGATAAGACAAATGAAGCAATTTTTAAATTAATTGAACAAAATAAGCCTAGCGTTGGTGATAACAAATGAACAATATAGATAAATTAGATTTAAAAATTAAACTTCTGGAAGAAAAGAAAAAAGCTCTTGGTAAAAAGTTGGATTATGAAGAAAGGAAAAAACGTACAAGACGTTTAATTCAAACTGGAGCTTTAGTAGAAAAATATTTTAATATAGAACATTTATCTATGGAAGATAGAGAAGAACTATTTAATATCTTTGCTGACTATATAAAATCTCATGCACCTGAAAAATATAATTTAAAAGAAATAAAGAATAAAACTTAATAGTTTGTTCTTTATTTCTAAATATCTAGTTTATAATTGTCAATTAATAATTTTACACAAAATTGAGGGTACGTACTCTTTATATTTCTAATTCCTTATCATTAGTATCATGTTTACAATGTTGTAATATTGAACTACATATTTCAGTATAGTTCTCACCAACTGGACAAATATTAATATATTCTAGCGCTTCTAAACATAATTGTAATGCTTTGTTTTTATCTTCAAGCGAATTCAAATACAATATAGAGTTATTAATTAAACTTTCTATTACTTTTGAACTATATACTTGAGGATTTTTTTCTGCTAATTTTCTCCTTATACGTAAGGCTTCAACATAATTTTTCTCCGCTGCTTCATAGTCATTTCTGATATGTTGTAAAATTGCAAGGTTGTTTAATGTTATTGCCATATCAGGCATGTAGATTTCTGGATTTTTTTTAGCTAATTTTCGATATTTATCTAGGGCTTCAACGTAATTTTTCTCCGCTACTTTATAGTCATTTCTGCTCTTTTGCAAATTTGCAAGGTTGTTTAATGTCATTGCCACATCTGGCACGTAGGTTTCTGGATTTTTTTTAGCTAATTCTCGATATTTATCTAGGGCTTCAACATAATTTTTCTCCGCTGCTTCATAGTCATCTCTGCTCTGTTGTAAAATTGCAAGGTTGTTTAATGTCATT
>NZ_JBJHZX010000045.1:27113-30625 GCF_045310515.1 Candidatus Clostridium eludens
TTTCTGGATTTTTTTTAGCTAATTCTCTTCTTATACTTAAGGCTTCAACATAATTTTTCTCCGCTGCTTCATAGTCATTTCTTCTCTGTTGTAAATTTGCAAGGTTGTTTAATGTCATTGCCACATCTGGCATGTAGGTTTCTAGATTTTTTTTAGCTAATTCTCTTCTTATACTTAAGGCTTCAACATAATTTTTCTCCGCTGCTTCATAGTCATCTCTGCTCTGTTGTAAAATTGCAAGGTTGTTTAATGTCATAGATTTTAATTCTACCCCTAAATCATAATAAAATTCGTTTAATATTAAATCATAATAAGAAAGAGCTTTATTGTTTTCATTTTGGTTCTGTAAATAAATTGCATATTCAAATACATTATTAAAGTTAGGGAACAACTCTATTGAATCTTCATAGTATTTACAGGTATCTCTAAATCTACTCGAACTTTCATAATTTAATGATGTAAGCTTTGCTTTTACTAAAAATTCATCAGATAAACCTGAACATTTTTTATCTACAATTTCTCTATCTATCAAAGCCCTGTTTTTATCTACATATAAATCTTCTATTTTTAAAGTTGCATCCGCTTCCTTAAGTTTGCCTTCTATAAAATATTTTTCTGCTTCTTTAAATCGTTGAGACTTAAATGGTGTTTTATTAAAAATTTCTGCTAACCTATAAACTTCAGAAATAAATGCTTGTCTTTGTTTTTCTAATTCCTCTATACGTTTTGAGGTTTCTTGTATCTCTTCTGACTCGTCAGAATTTAGTCTGCTAAGAAACTTTTTTTCTCTTTCAATGTACTTCTCTAACTTTTTATAATCATCAAATCCATAATACTTGATTATAGTATCTCCAACATAAATATTATTTGCATTAATATCACTATTACTTATAGTATTTTTACTATTATTTATAAATGACGGCTTATCTAACATGAAAATTACCATCCCCAACTACAACATCTCCACCGTTATGGATATCGGTATTAATAATAAAATTTTTACTATTTTTAACATTAATCGTTTTACCATTTTGATTTTCTTTTTTAAAATTCTCTATATATTTTATTAGCTCTTCTGCTAAGTCAGGATCTTTTTCCAAAAATTCAGTTAATTTATATTTTGCTATTCCAAGAGATTCTAAATCGTTGGGGTTTTTCTCCAGTTTACTAATAATTTCTTCATCCCTTTTATTAGATTTAAATGGTTTTTTTACAAGTTCCCAAATATCCGATCCTATACTTTTAAGTCCCCCATCTTTAATTGCTATTAATGATGGTAAAATAATTGTAAATGCTTCCTTAGCTACAGCACTGAAATCCATATTAAAATTCCTCCCTATCAAATTACATAGGCCTCTATAAATTATCCATTAATAATCATAAATTTCACCCATATGGAAATTGTAACACGGTTTTCACACTATGAACTAGATGGAAAATCAGTGTTGGATAAAATAAACGGACTTATTATTTTAACTTCTTGAAATAAGGGTATGAAGAACATAGCTATCCTGTACTGAAAATTCAATTTCTTATATTAAAAATTTATTAATAACTTCATTATAAGCTTCTTGAGCTCCAGTAATTGATAATTTTGAATATATTTCGAGGGTCTTTCTGTTTTCATGTCCTGAATATGGTTGCAGGCCTAATACCAGCGAACGTGTCACCAGGGGCAAAGTAACTTCAAAAGCAAAGCAAAACAAATGGCCGTTTTATTTACTTCACTTTTTAAATTTCTTTTTCTATGGTTTTAAGCCATTTAATGAGTAAGTATACCCAGTAAATAATTCAAAGTAAAAATACCATTACTTTTCAGCCTTTTATTTACTGCAAATATACTTAATATTTAACTGATTTAGATTTGGAATGTGCTAATTTATGTAATAGGCTTTTGAGTACATAGGAGCTACGTTTCCATTATCCCAATATAATAAGAACATTAGATCCATAAATTAGCACCTACTTTGCTCCTGGTTACACGTTTGCTGATACTAGACCTTATTGTTTACAAAATTTTACGATTACATCACTTTGTATAAGTGGACACTTTGGTAAATATGTTGTTCTTTCATATTGATTATGATAAGTCACTTCCTGTGCCACTATTTCTTTTATAATTTCGCAATAGATATCTTCATCTATTTTTCTCCGATTAACACTTCTGGAAAATGGACATTCAATGCAATTTTTAACTTTATATCTCAATTTTCTCTTAATCATGATTATTCCTCACTTTATTAAAAAATCTTATACTTTAATCAAAATAAAATTTTACTTGTCCTTCTTGGATAATTAGAGCTGCATGGAAGTCTTTTCCTGACTTACTTTTAAATCCTTTCATGATACCAGTTTTCTTATCTTTTAAAAGCTTTTTTACTGTAGATTCTGTTATAGTTTTCCCTGCTATTTTCTTACCTATAAAAAACTTACAACCTTCTTTCCACCTACTGCAACCATAACCAAATTTATTTCCTAGAATTTCACCTTGATCGCATACAGGACATTTTCCTAAACTCTGATTTTCTATACTAAAATCAAATGTGATTTTTCCATCTTTAATAATCAGAACTGCGTCAAAACTTTTTTCATTTTTACTTTTAAATCCTTTTATAACCTTCGTCTTTTTATTTTCTATAAGTTCCTTCGCCACTGATTCAGTTATATTTTTTCCTGCTATCTGCTTTCCTATAAAGAACTTACAACCTTCTTTCCATCTGCTGCAACCATAGCCCGATTTTCCAACTAAAATTTTACCTTGTCCGCATACGGGGCATACAGCTAAACTTCCATGACCCTTACTTTCTATTTTATCAATTACAACCTTATTTCCATTTTCAACTATATTACTTAATTCATCTTTCACTTTATCTATTACATTACTAATCCTTATTTCATTTCTATAAATTTTTTTAAGCTGTTTCCCAAATTCAACTGTCTTTCCCTTATCTAAATTAATATTTAACTTTTCAAGTACCTCTATAAGCTTTACACCTTTATTCTCACATTCTAAATGTCCTTTTGCTTCTCTTACATACTCATACTTTTTAACATTTTTAATTATCCCTGCCCTGGTTGCGACAGTGCCTATTTCGCAACCTTCAAGTATCATTTTATATTCTTCATCATCATTTACACTCTCTAAGTCCTCAACCTCTTTTTTCTTAAAAGGATTTTTAAGAAAATTATTTAATTCTGATTCCGTTACCCTATTAGGTTTTTGAGTTTGTTTTTCATCAACTGAGAGCTTAGTATCTAATTCCTCACCTTCTATAAAATCAGGTAATTCATTTTCTTTTTTCATATTTTCATATTTTAAGAAACCTTCTTGCTTAATTACATTTCCCTTAAGCTCTATAACTTCATCATCTATTTTTATTATTACACTTGTTTCTTCAATTATCGTTTCTTCATTTAAAAAATTACTTATAAATCTATTATAGGAATAGGTAAGGTTTTGAAGTAATCTCTGCCTTTTCCCCTCCTTCACACCGTACATGAGACTTTCGCTC
>NZ_JBJHZX010000046.1:0-30485 GCF_045310515.1 Candidatus Clostridium eludens
AAAGCAGAGAACCAAAATTTTTAATTTTGTGTGAATCGCTTTCACAGAGTGCGATGGGGGTGTTAGCAATGGTAGCCTTCGGATAAACAAAATATAATTAGTTGTTAGTGACAAGTAACAACTTTTATTATATAATTAAGTTGTTGATATGAAATAAAAGTATATTTCAGCTTATTTCAAATGGGGATAGTATTCCTATCCTAAACTATCACAAGGAGGTAATTAACATGATTAAAGTAGGATTAATAGGCTTAGGCAAAACAGGACAATACATAGCCAGAGGAATTTCTGAACAAAATAATATGAAAATTGTATCGGCAATATGCAGTCCTAAAAGTACAAAAGAAGGAATGAACCTAGGAGAATTACTTGTAAATTATAAAACAGATGTGAAAATAAATAATTCCAGCCAACTACAATCTATTATTTTTAAAACCAAACCAGATGTAATTGTAGATTTTTCAAATCCGGCATCAACCATAGAGAATGCTTTAGTAGCATCAAAGATGAAAGTAAATATGGTTATAGGCACTACAGGTTTTACTAAAGAAGATATCGACAAACTTCAAGATATGGCTTATAAATTTAATAATGGTATAGTGTATGCTCCAAATATTACCTTAGGAGTTAACGTAGTAATGCTTTTAAGTAATATTGCCGCAAGCATATTAAATGGATATGATTTTCAAATTACCGAAATTCACCACAAAAACAAAAAGGATTCACCTTCAGGTACTGCTTTAAAGTTATCCGCTGAAATAAAAAATGGACTTCAATCTGCAGGCGTATATAATAGAACCATCCCTATTAACGTTGTACGTGCTGGCGGTGTAGTTGGAAAACACGACGTTCTTATTGTTGGAGAATATGATAAAATAGAAATAAGTCATGAATCTTTTTCAAGACAAGCTTTTGCTGTGGGAGCCATTACTGCAGTAAACTACATCTACAAAAAGTCTGGATATTATGAAATGAAAAATATACTGGATCTCAAAAGAATACTCTATAAATATATAGACGCTTTAGACAGTGCTTTAGTCTAGTAAAAAACTAGACTATTCTTTTTTTATAATTGAATTTATTGTATAATATTTCTATGAAGTTACATTAATGTGTAACTTTTAATATTGTGCAGAAAATATAATATTAAAAAACGATTGGAGGAGAGTATTTGAATAATCCATATAACAATTACACCAGTAACCTGGAAACTTACAAAAATTTAATTGAAGAGCAAAACAAATCTATAACAATTATACAATATTTAAGACTTTTTACTTTAATAATTGGTGTCAGCGTTACATATTATACATTTGACATTAAAAATTATTTAATAAGTATAATAATTTTTATTTTTTCGCTGGCCATTTTTATTTACTTAGTTATTCAATACAACAAAGAAATAAAACAAAAAAAATATTCTGTAGCTTTAAAGAATATAAATGAAGCAGCCTTAAAAAGACTGAATGGACAGTGGAAAAACTTTCAGGATGATGGAGATGAATTTAGACACAAAGAACATTGTTATTCAGAGGATTTAGATATATTCGGGCAAAGCTCTCTATTTCAATGGATTAACGGCAGCAAGACATTTATGGGAAGAGAAATATTAAAAAGCAGACTTACAAACCCATTGAAAACTCCTTCGGATATAAATATGACACAACAATCATTGCAGGAATTGGCTGTAGATTTAAAATGGCGTCAGTTATTTGAAGCAGAAGGCATGGTTATCTCCTATAAACCTATTGACCCAAAAGAATTGTATGAGTGGGGAAAGGATAGGAATGAATTGTATATAAAACCCTTGCTTATTTTACTAGTTAAATTATTGCCTTCTTTAACATTACTACTAATGATTTTGTCCTATTTTACTTCTTTGGTAAATTTCAGGTTACCCTATTTTATGCTAATCCTTCAATTAGTCCTTTTGTTTATAGGTGTAAGAAAAAGAAATGCTGCATTTAGCAGTCTTTATAAATACAAAAATAGTATATTTACATATTCTAGATTATTAGATTTAATTGAAAAAAAAGATTTTAAAAGCAGCTATCTAAATCAGTTAAAAAATGATTTATTAGTTTCTAAAGACGCATCTGCTGTAAAAGCAATAAAAAAATTTTCTAGTATATACAATAAAGTATCTGATAGAAAAAATATGTTATCTATAATACTTAATATGCTGTTTTTATGGGATTATCAATGTATGATAGCATTTGAAAAATGGAGGACTGCTTCAGGAAAAAATTTAGAAAAATGGTTTAACATCATAGGACAATTTGAAGCATTAAATAGTATTTCAAATATTATTTATGACAATCCAAATTGGGCTATGCCTTTAATCTCAAATAGAAATTTTATAATAAAAGCCGGTGACTTAGGTCATCCTCTTTTAGATAATGCAAAGGTATGTAATAATATCACAATAGATACTAAACAAAATATTTTATTAATAACAGGCTCCAATATGTCCGGCAAAAGTACCTTTTTGAGAACTGTAGGTATAAATTTAGTACTAAGTTATATTGGTGCTCCGGTATGTGCAAAAAAATTTGAATGTTCATTAATGGAGATTTTCACCTGTATGCGAACAAGAGATGACCTAGAAAATAATATTTCTTCTTTTTATGCTGAAATATTGAGAATAAAGATGATTGTTGAAAATGCGAGAAAAAATAAAAAAATATTTTTTCTCTTAGATGAATTATTCAAAGGAACTAATTCTATTGACAGACATGAAGGGGCTAGAGCATTAATAAAACAACTAGGACGCCAAGGGGCATCAGGACTTATCTCTACCCATGACTTAGAATTATGCAGTTTACAGCAGGAATACCCTAGAATTAAAAATTACCACTTTCAAGAATACTATTCCAATAATGAATTAAAATTTGACTATAAAATTCGAGAAGGAGTATCTACCACCAGAAATGCTCAATATTTAATTAAGTTGGCAGGTATAGATTTTGAATAAGAACATCCTATAGAATAGACTTTTTTGTCTACTCTATGGGAACTTTTCTTTTAATTTAAACATTTGCTTATATGTGTCTTAATGCTTTTATATATACCTTTCTATCTCTAGGGCCATCAAATTCACAAAAATAAATGCTTTGCCAAGTTCCTAATTTCAATTTTCCATTTTCAATAATAATATTGCACGAAGCACCCATTAGTGATGCCTTTATATGAGCATGGGAGTTTCCTTCAATATGTAGGTATCCGTTCCGTTCCGGAAATGCTTTATTTAATCCAGATAAAATATCCGTTACAACATCAGGATCAGCATTCTCATTTATTGTTACTCCTGCAGTAGTATGAGGAACAAAAACTACTACTGTGCCATTTTTTAGGTTATTTTTTTTTACAGTTTCCTGTACAAGCCCTGTTATATCCATAAATTCCTGTTGTTGTGTGGTTTTTAATAAATATTCCAAAATATCCCCCCTCAATCTCTCCCATGACACTTATAAGCTTGTCTAAATTCTTAATATATATCACCTATTGTACAAATACTAATCTTTAATACCTACTGCCTTCTTAGCCAAGAAATCAGCCATATCATTATATTTATCTTCTCCAGAGTGGGCTTTGACTTTCTTGAAGCTTATATTTATTTTCTTCATATATTTCTGCATAAATTCCTTGTAATCCTTTGTTAACACCTTATTAGCCTTCCACTCACCTTTAGCCCAGCATTCAATTCCCATGTAATCATAAACTATGGTTATTTCTTTAAAATCATTTGCAAGAGCCAGTTCCACAGCTTTCAATGCTCCTCGTATTTCTCCAAAAACATTTTTGCTCTCATTCATCTCCATGCTCCTAAATGCTCCCAAATCTTTAAAAATAACCTGATCATTTTGTACCAAAACCAAGCCATAACCTGCTACGTTTTCCTCATTATTAAAAGAACCATCTACATAAGCATAAAGAGTATCACATTCTGGAGTAATATTTTCATCATACATATTTTCACTGTCATTATTCTTATCTTCTAATAGCCCTGCGAATATTTCAGCTTCTTTACGATCAGTAAACTTTTTATATTTAGCCCCTGAAAAACCTTTTATTTGTTCTTCACATTGAGCCCAGGTATTATACACTCCCGGTTTTCTTCCTGCTTTAACAGCATAGAAATTTGCCATAATATATCCTCCTAAAACTACAATCCCTCATGTTCCTACTCTTTTTAGCTTGATTTACAATATTTTGAATATCAACCAATCACAATATTAAAATAACACTTTTATAGTAAATTAATTATACCCTACAAAAATGTTTATTTCTATAAAAAATAATTTTAAATTCAAAATATTACATAATAGAATCCAGTCATTATGACAACCTAGCTATTAAAAACATAGTTTTCATTCCTAGGGAGGTAAACTTCTCTTCATACTCTGTAACTATATTTTTATCAAAACTGCTGTTATGTAAATCATAAGTAAGGTACTCTATATCAAATCCGCTTTCTACAAAATATTCCTGGGATTCTTCAAAAAGATTTATATCATCTGTTTTAAACCATATTTCACTTTGAGGTTTTAAAAATTTTTTATACATGCTTAAAAATGAAGTATGGGTAAGCCTTCTCTTTTTCTGTCTTCTCTTAGGCCATGGATTACAAAAATTTATGTATATCCTGCTTACTTCATTTTTATCAAAAATCCCTTCAATTCTTGATATATTCATGGGTATTATTCTTATATTTCCAAGCTCGGCTTCTACTGCCTTTTTCAATGCATAAATTAAAACTTCATCCTTTAAATCAATGCCTATGTAATTTATATTTTTATTATCTAGGGCTTGTGTACATAAGAACTTGCCTCTTCCACACCCCAATTCCAAATATATTTCTCCATTATTTTTAAATTCATCCTTCCATTTCCCCTTACATTCCCATGGATTTATTACTGTTAAGTCACTGGCTTCCATCTCAGGTCTAGCCCACCATTTTTTTCTCAGTCTCATAATTTACAAATTCCTTTCCCTCATTTAGATATCTGAAAATGACTAACACAAACCAAATTATCTATCCATAAATAGAAATTGTCAATGACTATTTCAAAATTATTTATACATTATTAAAGCTTTTTCTACAATTTACGATAATTATAAGTACTTATATCATATTAATTTACATTCAGGTTGTGAAAATCATGAGATACTTTGTAGAAGAACTAAAAAATAAAAAAATTCTTGCCGCTGATGATATAAAAATTCTTAAAGACTACATTAATAAAAAGTACTCCGAAGCTACTTCAAAGGAAAGAGCACAAATGCTTTCCAATACTATACACCATATTTTAGATTCAAATTTAAAAGAATTTCCGAAAAAATACAGACAGGCTATAAGAATAGATATCTTAAAAAATACCTTTTCTCAAAATAAAACTTCCATTTTCATGTATGATGTATTTAACTGCTGCATGAAAAATCAATCTTTAAAACAAAACTCTAAAAAAGAAATTCTTAAATGGGTAAATGCAAATATAAAAAACAAAATTCAAGAAAATGATTTAAACATATATACAAGAAAAGCAGAAACCACTCTAGTACAGGATGCTAAAACACCAGTTGGGAGCATTGATATTAATACTTCCTATTCAGATATATACATGAATTTAAATAATAGTATAACCATGCCTGTTAAACCACTTAAAATTACAAAGAATTTTAAGTTAAATAAAAAATTTTTAACTTTTATCATAATAATTATTATATTAATTTCTGGAATATCAGTACAATTACTTTACGGAAAAAATATTTTAAAGACTTCTCTTTCTCTTATTCAACTTTCTAAAAAAAATAGCATATATATAAAAAGTTTTATTGAAGACGTAATTTCAGAGAATTATGGAAAAAATTATCCAAATAAATATCTTCCCCAATATTTAAAATATCAAAGAGTAGATACTTATAAGTTAAAGGCTTTTTTAAATAACCGTAATTCACTTTTATGCAATGATCCTTATTTTTCTACTATAATGAACACTGCAAAAGAATTTAATTTAAATCCTATTCTACTATTCGCCATAACGGGACAAGAACAAAACTTTGTACCTGTAGATACACCTAACGCATACAAAATAGCTAATAATCCTTTTAACGTATACCACAGCTGGCAAGAATATAATACTAACATAAATGATTCCTCGAGAATAGCAGCCAATACAATTATAAACTTATCTGAAAACAGACCTGAAGAAAACAACCCTTTTATGTGGATAGGAAAAAAATATGCTGAAGATGTAAACTGGGGAAGTGGAGTCCAATGTATTTTTGAGGAAATAAATAACTATTACGTATCTCCTAATGAAAAATAAAACTTCCCGAATATCAAGGAAGTTTTATAGGACTATTTACATCAAAATTTTCTTATTGATTTAACTACTTGTAAAATCACTTATTAAAATATGCTGTTGGCTATATTAATAAACATATTGTATAGTGCGTGAGATGGAATACCTACTAAATATGTTACCAAAGGTGTGGCTACAAACAATACCAATATAATTAACTGATATCTGTATATAGTACCAGATATTCTATAAAACAGGGAAGGAAATAAATCTCTTAATATGTGAAATCCATCCAATCCAGGTATAGGCATTAAATTAAACACAGCCAGCATACAATTTATGTTTATAATATATAAAATAATTTTAATTACTATATTAGAAATTGAAGTAGATTCCATAGATAATAATCCAAATCTATATATTAATACTGTTAGAATAGCTGCCAAAAAAGCTACTATCAAATTAGCCAGAGGTCCTGCAATGGAAACTTTTAAATCATCTTTATTCCTGTTTTTAAAAGCACTTGGGTTTATCTCAACAGGTTTGGCCCATCCAAATCCTACTAACAGTATCATTATAAAGCCTATGATATCCACATGTACAAATGGATTTAAAGTGAGCCTACCCTGAAATCTAGGAGTCTTATCTCCTAATCTATCGGCTACTACAGCATGTGCAAATTCATGAAAGGTAAGTCCTATAAGTATAGCCGGTATAATCAGTATTTTTTCTAATAGCATTCCTTCATTCAAATAATTTCATCCCTTCTTTTCAACTAATTGATTGGTGTTTTCTCTAATTCTCCATTACTTATGGATGCAATTCCTCCTTCATATATCTTTATAAAGTTTCCCTTATATGTATACTGTTTTCCACTTCCAACTTCTTGAACAATGCCTCTCAGGTTGTCATTTATGTATATTTTTCCTGAAGGCATTACAAATACATCCTCTTTATTTACAGATTGATTTAAATTTATGTTTTTATAATCATATTCATCATAGTCTATACTTCCACAATATATATTTGATATTTTACCATCTTTTTCATCTCCTATATATATTCTGTCATTTTCATCTACTCCTATCCATACTGGATTATTTTCAATTCCTTGAATGGTAAGGGGTTTATCTTCATCTGTAACATATATCTTGTTATATACTCTGTCTTCATATACCAATTTATCCTGAAGATATAAAATTCCCATTTTGCCTATTATATAAGAATTTACAGGTGTTTTTTCTATATCTTTATTTATATCCAACCTATATAGAGTAGTTCGCATCCCTTTACTCTCCATTTTAACATATATTACATTAGTGAGATGAGATTCCTGTATGTCATCAATTTTAGCTCCCTTATCCGACCAATCCAATTCCTTTACATCTTCTTTTATATCCTTATCTACCTCATAATAAGATAACTGAAATTTTGAATTCCCTTGAGAATCTTCTTTTTCAACAATAAGTATTCTATTTCTATCCTGAAGCCATTTATAAAAAGATACTTGAACTCCATTTTCAAACTCTAAAGTTTTTTCATCACCAGTTCTTGAATCTACTACTTTTAAAACATTTTCCTGGCAATATGCCAAATATCTGCCATCGAAGGATACAGTAATATTTTTAGCATCTTCTGGAATTTTTATAACAACATCTGATTTTTTAGGCTCACTTTTTACAATTTTTTTAGTCTTTATCTCTGTTTGGGAAGATAAAAAATAATTATTTATATAAAGCAGTCCTGCAAATTGTATTATCAATGATACAACAACCCAAATAATAGTTCTTTTAAAAATTTTCATCTTAACTCCCCTTTTAATAGTCATCTATAACACTTTTAAGTCTCTACATAAATAATAGAGGGTATTGATCTTTCTCCTAAAGGATCACAAGGATTATTTACCACTTCTCCTTCATAGTACATAGTAGAAGAAGAACCTCCATCTAAATTTATGGCATTTACAGCACCATATTGAAGCATTATATTTTGAACATCTTTTAGGGAAGCCCCTATACTTTTAGTTTGTCTTCCATCTATAACAAGAAATAACATAGCTCCATCTTCTCTTTGTCCTATAGCAGTTCTAGGTGCTATGCCCCAACCACCATCACCAGACTTTATAGTACCTTTCCCATTTACCACCAGGGCAGGTCCAAAAGATATGGCTTCTGTAACACCTTTTTCTTTCATTTCATTTATGCTATGATTTCCTACAAGAAGCTGGCCTTTGTTTGTAATTGCCATTACTTGCGTTTTCTGATCATCATTGCTTATATCATCAGAGATAATATTTCCCTTACTCATAAGTATACCTGTAGGTTTACCTCCTGTACCCGTCCATTCACTATCCTTGGAGGAACTATCTGTAAATCCCCCTCCATTTATAGCTGCCACAGCACTATTATCTTTTGCAATTTTACTTGTAAGTTCTCCTGCTACACCTAATTTCTTACTATAGCCAACTTTAACCCTAGTGGGATCATGTATTATAAGCATATATCCCTTAAACTTTTTGCCACCATCTACTTCTTCCATATCTATACTACTATCATGTTTATTTTTAAATTCTAAAGTACCTGAATCATTTTGTTGTATTTGTTCCATTGTGTTTTCACTTAATATCTTTTTTATTTCATTATCTGACAAAAATATCTTTGCAATATACTGATGAGTTAAAGTTGTCATGGCAGCACCTACTATTGTCCTTTTCACATTCTCAAAAGGTCCATAAAACACCAAAAACGGAGCTGTCATCCCTGTAAATATAAATTCAAAGGCCAAAAAACAAAGTATAAGCTTCCAAAATGGCTTATTTTTTCTACCTCCTGTTTTCTTCTTTTTCATATGTTAGAACTCTTCCTTTCTAAAATTATATATCTAAATTAAAATTATACTCTTCAATATTGTACAATAAATGATAAAAGTTTTAAATAGAAATAGTTTCATACACAATAAAAACTTTGTAAAAAACAATCAAAAAAGATACTAATTTATATGTTACGCAACTTTTAGCACAAACATATAATTAGTATCTTCATAATAGTATAATTTTATTGAAAACCAATATAATTTATAATTTTTTAGAAGCTTCATATGCCAGAGGAGATCTTTCACATTCATCATGCTTTAAAGTAATTTGATAACACAGACTACTTCCTTTCATTTTTTCCGATGCATAACATAATCCATTAGATCTTGAGTCCAAAAAGGCTTGGTCTATTTGTTCGGGGTCCCCTACTAATAACAGTTTAGTCCCAATTCCAACTCTAGTTATAATAGCTTTTACCTGCTTGGGAGTTAAATTTTGTGCTTCATCAATTATAAGCCAATTTTTAACAATAGAACGCCCTCTCAAATATCCAACTGCTTCTGTAGTTATAATTCTTCTATCAAATAATTCATTTATCTTATCTTCCAATTCTTTTTCATTTTTATATCTTTCCTTTTCATCTGAATCAACTAACACTTCTAAATTATCCAAAATCGGTCTCATAAAGGGGGATATCTTTTCCTGCTCTGTGCCTGGTAAAAAACCTATGTCCTCATCCATAGTAACATTAGGTCTACAAATCAACATTTTTCTGTACTTTCCTTTATCTTCTTCTATTAAATTATGAAGACCTACTGCCAATGAAAACAGAGTTTTTGCTGTTCCCGCAGGTCCTTTTATTATTACCAGTGGTGCCTTATCCGCATCTGTAAGCAGAGCTTCCAGCATAAATTTTTGCCCTACATTTTTAGGAGTTATTCCCAGCGGAGTACTATCTTTAAAATGAAGTGAGACAATTTTTTTACCATCGAATCTTCCCAGGGCAGTTTGCTTAGGATTTTCAAGACAATGCATTATAACAAATTCATTAACATAAAAGGTTGGGAAAAAATACTTTTCAGTATTCTCATCATAACAGGTAACCTCATCTATCTCCAGATACTTGTCTTTATAAAAATTTGTTATATTTTCCTTAGAGGTATAAACATCTATTCTTCCTGTATATTGGCTATCATCTTCTGGTACAACTTTCTCATAAAAATCCTCTACATCTATATTTATTATATCGCCTTTAATTCTTTCGAAAATATCTTTAGTTATCAAACAAATATTTTCTCCTTGTTCTTTAAGTCCTTTGCATACCTGTATTATTCTGTTGTCTGGTTTACTTCTATCCCAGGCCAATGGTATTTGCGTGTCATAATGATTCATTTCAACTCTAAGTTTTCCACCACCTGGCAAATCCACTCCTGTATTAAGTTTGCCTTTTTTTCTGAAATGATCTATTAATCTAGCCGCATGTCTTGCATTAGCTCCCAGATCATTCTTATCTTTTTTAAAATCATCTAATTCTTCCAATACAACCTCAGGTATAACCACATCATTATCGCCAAAAGCCAATATAGCTCCAGGTGAATAGAGAATAACATTGGTATCTAAAACATACGTCCTCTTCAAACCCATTCCTCCCCTCTTTCACTCTATTATAATATATTCATTTAGATATATAAATGTATTAATTTTTACAAAAAAGTTATATCAATCTATGAATACATACCAAGTGATTCTTAGGTTCAGGTAGCGTTTGCTCATGAGAAATGCCTTTCTCCACCTGAACCTTGTTAACAGTATTCTTAGTGCCTTTAGGGGAAGAACTTATCCAGACGCTCAGCAGCGCTTGTCCCTCTACTTTGAAGAAGCTGGGGGAATTAGCAATGGTAGCGCTGGGATAAAAAGAGCATAGAATAACTTCTATGCTCTTAAAAATACTTCTGTAAGTCCTTCGATAACTCCATTTTTAACCTCTGGTTTCAATTCCACTAACCATTCTGGTGATAAAACTAAAATAGTCCCCTCTTCTTCATCGAAGTTAAATTCGTCTACATTATACTTTTGCAGCTCCTCAGGAATGCTTAAAATATTAATATCTGCAACTCCCTTTCCTAGCAAGAATTGGTTAACCTTTTGTTTTAATTTATCATCCATACCTTACCTTACCCCCTTTGTTTACTATATTGTAAATTTTTTCCTTTTAGCTGTCAATAGTTTTTAGCTTTTTTGTATATATTTTCTTAAAATAGTTGTTATAATATAAGTACCAGTATTAAGATATATGATTATTTAATGAAAGGATATTTAGTATGATTGAATTAATTAATGTAACTAAAAGCTACAATAAAAAAATAAAAGCTGTAGACAATTTGAATCTTACTATAAATGATGGAGAAGTATTTGGTTTTCTGGGCCATAATGGTGCAGGGAAAACAACAACACTAAAAATGATAACAGGTATATTGCACCCTGATGAAGGTGATATACGACTTAATGGCATAAGTATCAAAAGTGAACCTATTAAAGCTAAAATGCAGTTAGGATATGTACCTGACAATCCTGATATGTTTTTAAGACTTAAGGGCATTGAATATTTGAATTTTATGTCAGATATGTATGAGGTTCCTTCAGATTTGAGAAATGAAAGGATCAAAGATTTATCTGAAAGACTTAGCTTATATGATACACTAGATGATAAAATTCAAAGCTATTCTCATGGGATGAGACAAAAAATTGTCTTAATGGGGGCATTGATTCATGAACCTCCTATCTGGATACTAGACGAACCAATGACAGGACTTGATCCCAAAGCTTCATTTACACTTAAAGAAATGATGAGAGAACATACAAACATGGGAAAAACAGTATTTTTTTCAACACACATTTTAGAAGTAGCAGAAAAAATTTGTGATAAAGTTGCTATTATAAATAAGGGCAAAATTTTATTCAGCGGTACCCTTAATGAAATGAGAGAGCATTTTAAGGTTAATCAATCCCTTGAAAGTATGTTTTTGGAGCTTACAGAAAATGAATAAATATATTACACTTACAAAGATATTCTTGAAAAATAACTCAATAGGTCTTTTAAAAGCCGAAAAAAGAACTCTCTCAAAAACAATAAAACACCTTCTGCTCTATGTTATATTAATAATTTCACTGCTGCCCCTTGCCAGTATGTTTGCAGTAATAACTACATCTTCTTACGGATTTTTGAAACCCTTACACCTGGAAGGTATTATTTTATCTGCTTCAATGTCAATTTCAAGTACTATCATATTTGCCTTTGGCATATTTTTCATCATGTCAGTATTTTATTTTTCTTCTGACATTGACAATCTTTTGGTACTACCTGTTAAACCATGGATAATTCTTATGTCCAAATTTACTATTGTTTTAATATATGAGTACTTTACTGAATTTATAATACTTGTACCTGTCATGGGGGCTTTTGGAATCAAAAGCAGTGCAGGATTATTATATTATATATACAGCATAATAATATTTTTCACTTTACCAATTATACCTTTAATAATTGCTGCATTAATTACTATACTGATTATGAGATTTTCAGGATTTACAAGAAATAAAGACCGCTTTAAAACAATAGCTCAAATGTGTATTTTAATTTTTGTGGTATCTATAAATTTAATATCACAAAAACTTGGGAAAGGAATTTCTAGCGGTGAAGATATGGCTAAATTTCTTACTTCAGGAAATAATTCCATATTAAAATCATCCTCCAAATTATTTATTAATATTAAATATGCTGTAGAGTCACTTATAAACAGTACCACCATTAATGGAATATCAAACATGATTTTATACTTATTAATTATCGCAGCTTTTTTAGTATTATTTGTAGTTTTTTCAGAAACTTTTTATATAAAAGGTGTTATAGGAATGACTCAAATTCAGGCAAAACGTAAAATACTCAGTTCTTCTGAAATAGCTAAACAATCCACTAAAAGATCTAAGATGCTGACCTATACCATTAAAGAATTGAATATTTTATTTAGAACACCTGTATATTTTATGAATTGTGTAGTTATGAATTTCATATGGCCCTTGTTTTTTATTATTCCAATAATAAGTCAAAAAGATCTTTTAAAAAACCTGAAACACACACATAACTATTTAAATACTATAATATCAGACAATGTAACACTAGGTATTTTAGTATCTATAGTTTTTGGTATATCCATAATGCTTTCAATGATAAATCCTATTGCATCTACTGCAATTTCAAGAGAAGGAAAAAATATTTTTGTAAATAAATTTATTCCTATGAACTATAAAAAGCAATTACTTTCCAAAGCACTGGCAGCTTTTATAATAAATTTTTCGGGTATTATGCTTATAATTCTGCTAATCACCATTATTATAACACCACCTTTGCCTCTTGTTGCTGTAGTTGTACTTTTATCAGTTATAGGAACTGTATTTTCAATTTTTCTAGGTATATTTATAGATCTTAATTATCCAAAGCTTAATTGGGATAATGAACAAAGAGCAGTAAAACAAAATTTCAATGTTATTATAAGTATGCTTGCAGGAGCATTTGCCGGTGGAATTGTAATATTCTCTACTATAAAATTTAAAATAATATTTTCTATAACATTTCCTTTAATCATTATAGTATTTTTAATTGCAGATATTATTTTATATAAAATTGTCACAACAAAAGGAGTCACGCTCTATAAAAATATTGAATAAAAATATAACTCCAACCCATTTAGGTTGGAGTTCATTTACAGCATTACACTGCTATTATTTTTGTTTATGTGGTTTGAATGTTGTACAACAGGTATCATCACTGGTATGAGGATTTTTACCCCTCATTGGATTAACTTCCAATGAATTAGCATGACAACAGTTATCCTCCCAATAATTACAGCAATCAACACCACATTTAACTTCCATTTTAGGTGTATCCATAATAAATCTCTCCTTTCACATAGAATTTGAACAATTATAGTATAATCTAAAAGAACAAAAACTATACGGCCTAAGAATTAGCTTATACATACTATAAACTATACTTTAAATAAAAAAATAAGCACCGGTGAACTTACCAGTGCTTACAAGGCAATAATGCGTTTTTAAGGGGTATAACATTATTTTTATTTTAAGCTTTATGTTTAATTATATTCTACATAGTATTTGTGACAATCTAGTGTCATATTAATTAAATAACTATTTACTTTCTTAATATTTTATAAATAATTTCATTAAACTTAATATTACCAAATTAAATTTAAAATGACTTGATAGAAAATTGGAATAAATATAGCAGGAAGCAGATTAGCAATTTTTATTTTTAATATACCCAATAAATTGAAACCCAAGCCTATTATTAAAAGACTTCCTACCGTTGTCATATTAGTGATAACAGACTGAATCAAGATTGTTTTTAATCCAAATGCAGCAATAGTTATAATTCCTTGATAAATCAGAACTGAAATAGAAGAAATCATTACGCCAATTCCCAGTGAAGAAGAAAAAATGATTGATGTTATTCCGTCAAGCATAGATTTAGCAAAAAGTATCTTATTATTTCCTTGAAGTCCACTCTCAAGAGAGCCTACTATTGCCATTGATCCTACACAAAATAAGAGACTGGCAGTTACAAATCCTTCTGAAATTTTTGTGTTTTTATTTTTAAATTTACTTTCAATCTTATTGCCAAGTCTTTCGATCTTATTGTCAATATCTATAATCTCACCTACAAATCCTCCTATAACTATAGAACTTATAACTAATACAATACTAGAGCCTTTAATGGCCCCTAATATTCCTATGTAAATTATACAAAGTGATACTCCCTGAATAATAGTAGTACTTATTTTTTCAGATATACCCCCCTTAAATAAAAGCCCGATTAAACTTCCAACAACAATAGCCGAAAAATTTGCAATAGTTCCAATAAGCACAAAACATCCCCCTTTTTATAGTTGATATGGTTTGATAAAATATTTAGTTAAAAATAAAACAGTATTGAAAATTATATCATATACTGCACATTTTAAACAATTACTTTTATACTTTAAAAAGGGCAAGTTTTAAACTTACCCTAACTCTTAATTATTATATTTTAAATTTTTGTACTATTCCAGTGAGATTTTGCATAAGTTCTGATTGATTTTGTGCAGCAGATGCTACCTGTTCCATTTCTCTTGCAGTTCCATTTACCCCTTGTTTTATTATTTCTATATTTTCGCTGGATGTTTGAGCAGTTGATGTCATATTTTGTACTGCATCACTTACCTGATTTATTGTGGCTGTAAGTTCTTCAGACATAGCTGCTATTTCCTCTGACATCTTACTTACAAAATCAGAATCATTATAATATTTGTTTCCTATAGCTTCTAGTTCTATGAATTGAGGATTCACACTTTCATTTATAAATTTTAATACCTGACCACCATTTTCAGATAGATTGTCAAATGCTTCCTGAACTTTTATTATAGTGTCTTGTATACCCGTTACTGCCTGGGAGGACTGTTCAGCAAGTTTTCCTACTTCCTCTGCAACTACTGCAAATCCTCTACCCTGTTCCCCTGCTCTAGCTGCCTCTATAGCTGCATTCAGTGCAAGTAAATTTGTCTGTTCTGCTATGCCCAAAATAGTATCTGCCATAACTTTTATATTATCTACTATCTTTCCATCCTTAATTGCCTGTAACATATTTTCTCTATTTTCTTCATATAAACTCCTAACTTCTTTAAGTGCTACTTTCCCCTTTTCCTGGACTTCCACAGCTCTTTCCTTAGACTGGTTTGCATTATTACTTCCTTCGTTAGCTTTTTCAGATAATTCATTGATACTTGAATCTACTTCTTCAACAGAAGCCGTTATCTCTTCTGAAGCTGCACTTGTTTCTTGGATTCCACCATATATATTATTTACTGCACTATCTATATCTTTAATTTTTTCAGATACTTCTTCTACGGTTGCGTAAAGCTGCTGGCTGGATGCACCCATCTCCTGGGTGTTTTGTATAACAGTTTTAAGCAAATGGTTTACATTTTCTTGTGCTGTATTTAGAGCATTTCCTATTTCCCCAAACTCATCTTTCCTTGTTATGGAAATTGGATCAGAAAAGTCATATACAGACAATCTCTCTGCAAAAGATTTTATTTTTACTAAAGGATTGTTTATATCAATTGATATAATTAATCCCAAAGCTACAGCAAATAATAACCCTATAATTATCAATGCTATCATAATTTTATTGGATTTCATATATACTGAGTAATTATTTGAATTAAACGTTTTTGTCTGGTTAAGATTTGTATCTATAAGCTTGTTTAGATTAGACATCATTGATTCTCCTATGACAGTCATCTGCTGGTATTGCTCAATGGCCTGATCAAAATTTCCTGCATCTACAAGTTTAATAACACCCGCTCTCAAAGTCCTATATGTTTCAAGCTGAGATTTATATGTATTCCATATCTGTTTTTGTGTATCATTTCTAGAAAGCTTCTCATAAGATGTTATATCGTTTTGATTTTTATTGACATTAGCTTGAATGTCATTTTTTAAATAATTTTTCTTAGAAGTATCCCTTACATAAATGATTTCTACAAGATCACTTTTAGACTGAATTAAATTTTTATTCATATCTGTCAAAATATATGTACCCGTTAATTCATTATTATACATACTTTGAGAATTGGAATTTACTGTTTTTAATGCGCTCATTGCCACAATACCAACTACGCTGACCAATATGGCTACAACTATAAAAGATACTAGTAGCTTTATCCTTACTTTAATATTTTTAAAAAAACTCATTAGATCTCCCTCCATATTTAAAAATTCAAATTTTGCAAAGAATAATACTTAATACATTGCTTGTATTCTTACTTCTTTAGCTTAAACATTAACATAACCCCCTTAAATTATTACCATTATTTACTTTTTTAGAATTACTATGAGCCATAATAGTTATTTCGTATGAAAGTACGTTTTACTTTGTACATTATCTGCTATTTGTTAATAAATTTTCAAATTCTTTTTCTGAAAGTGGTTTACTAAAATAATAGCCTTGAATTATATTACATCCCAAATCATTAAGTATATCTACCTGTTCTTTTGTTTCCACACCCTCAATAATTATTTTGCAATTTAAAGCTCTTGATAAATCGGCCATACTTTTAATTACAATCTTATTTTTTTCATTTTGTATATTATCAACAAATAATTTATCTATCTTTAATGTATTTATAGGCAGCGCAACTAAATAACTTAGGGAAGAATACTTGCTTCCAAAATCGTCAAGTGCAATATTTATATTACTTTCAATAAGTTCATTAAATATTTTAATATTATCTTTACAAATTTCCAGTAAAGTTCCTTCTGTTATTTCCAATTCAAGTAAAGAAGGAGAAATATTATACTTTGTACACATATTTAATAAATTAGCCTTAAAATCCTTTGTTCTTAGTTGTACAGGAGATATATTCACAGCTACCCTGTCAATTTTATATCCTTTTTCTTTCCATTTATGTATTGTATATATTACTTTATCTAAAACCCAATTACCTATCTTGATTATATATCCATTATTTTCTATAATGGGAATGAATTCACCAGGAGGAATACTGCCAAGTTTCTTGTTGTTCCACCTTAAAAGTGATTCAATTCCTACCATCCTATTATTTGACACATCAATTTGTGGCTGATAATAAATTTCTAATTCATCATTATCAATAGAATCTTTTAGTTCATTTTCAATTAAAATCTTTCTATAATAAATGTCAAATATTTTCTTATGAAAAAAAGTATATTGATTTTTTCCCTTATACTTAGAATTATTCATTGCGAAATTAGAGAATTTTAATAATTCATAGATATCTGAACTATGTTGTGGAAAAACCACTAAGCCCATACTAATAGTAATATAAATTTCGTGGTTCATTATTTTAAAAGGATTCTTTAAACATTCATGAATTTTATGGCATATTTTCTTAACATCTCTTATAGTATTAAACTCATGAATTAATATTCCAAATTCATCTCCTCCTAATCTTCCAATCTCGCCATTGTTATTAAGCAGCCTAGTAATTGTTTGAGTAAATATAATTAAAATTAAATCTCCAAAATTATGACCAAAAGCAGTATTTAAAGATCTAAAATTATCGATATTAATATAAATAAATACTCCTTTTTTATTACAGAACTTAGCCACTTTGATTGAATTATAAAGTTTTTTCAACAAAAATATTCTGTTTGGAATATTAGTAAGTGTATCCCAATTTTCTATTAATTTATGTTGATTAACTTCTGACATTATCCCAGAAAATACTCTAAAACATTCAGTTTCAGTTTTTAATATTTTACCTTTAAATAAAACCCATTTCAGTTTTTTATTTTTAATCCTGAAAGTACTTTGATAAAAAGATTTTTTTCCATTAATATAATCATATAAATCATTTATTGCTAGTGCTTTATCTTCTTCATAAGCTATACTATTAATAAATTCAGGCATAGTTTTTACATTTAAAAAATTGTTCCCTATAATTTCTTTTGTTTTTTCAGAGATAAATATTTCACTAGTATCCATATTCCATTCCCATATGGCATAATTTGCTCCATTTAATGCGCGTTTATAAATTTCGTCACATTCCATTCTTTCAGAATCATATTTGTAAAGTTTATTCATACTAACATCCTTTTTATTTTTTTTATATTAAAAACATGAAACTATGTTTAAATATTACTGTTTATAAGTAGTAATTTCTTAAAAATTCATAATTCACTAATTATGAATTGACACAAAATAAATATTTTGTATAATTTAATATATATATAAAAGACTTTATTAGGTATAATAATACACTTTTACAAAAAATATGTAGCATATTATCAAAATAATTTATATTTTAGTCAAAAATAACAAATTATTATACAATGTTTGCATGTTTTTACAGAATGTATTATAATTAAATTATACAAAATATTTATTTTGTATAATTTACCTGGATATAAAAATAATTTATGTAAAAAACCACATAAAAATACATAGATTGCATAGCTATATTAAATTGTTGCATAATAAAAGCCCTGGAATCAACCAGAGCTTTTTATCTAAAAGTTCCTCACTAGTATAATCATACCTTACATTTTTTTGTATACTATATTATATACGAATACTTTATAAATAGTTACAAGTTAATTATAAATTTTCATAATACCTTATACATATTATATTAACCTAAGCAAAATATTTAATTACTTTAAAAAAGTGGAATAAATTATACAAATATAACCTGAACAGCAATCATATATACGATAGTTCCACTTATTATACTAATTAAGTTATTACGTTTCCATATATGTAGAATTGCTACTGTAATGATTCCCACTGCTTCTGGAATTCCAAAAGGAAATGCACATAAACTAATATTTCTTAAGCAATATATTATAAGCATAGACATAACTGCAGGAGGTAAATAATTACCTATATACACTATATATTTAGGTGTAATTTTGTTTTTTCCAAAAAAAATGAAAGGTATTAATCTTGTCCCAAAAGTGATAATCCCCATAAGTAATATTGCAATTAAAGTATATTTGGCATCAACATTCATTATTTAGGCCTCCCTTATTATGCTCACCAATCTCTTTATGTATCTGTTTTCGAAATATTGTTAAAGTCATAACTATAATCAACATAGAAGGAAAGATCAAGTCATTAGCTCCAAAAATTAAAATGGAAAAAATAGTGGAAGCAATACCGATTAATGCTGGAACATGAGTTTTATATGTAAACCACTGTTCCATAAAAATAACTACAAACAAAGCTGTCATTGCAAAGTCAATTCCCTTGGTATTAAATTTTATCAGTGAACCTACAAGTGAGCCAATAATTGTACCAACTATCCAATATATTTGATTGAAAAATGCAATACAAAAGAAAAATAAATTGTTATTAACACCCTCCGGTGGCTTTGAAGAACACAACAATGAGTATGTTTCATCGGTAAGTGAAAAAATCATATAGGTCTTTTTCTTTCCCATGTCTTTAAATCTATCTATAAACGACAGACCGTAAAAAACATGTCTAATGTTTACAAACAAAGTCATTAATGCTATTTGAATGAACCCCACGCCACTTACCAATAGATTAATAGCTATAAATTGCATAGATCCTGCATATACCACTATACTCATAAAAACTGCCCATAAAAAATTATATCCAGACTTTTCAAACAGTAATCCAAACGCTATTCCTACTGAAAGGTATCCTAACATAACTGGTATTGTAGTTAGAAATGCTTCTTTAATTACTTTTTTCACGTAAGTACCTCCTTTGTCAGCTTTTTATGTTATAATATAATAAAATATGTTATAGTACAATTATATTATAAATAATATTTTTTTGCAATATACCATAATTTTAATTTGAGGAGATATTTATGGAAGATATAAAGTCAATAATTGGCACAAATTTAAAAATCATTAGAAAAAAAAGACAGCTGACATTAGATGCCCTTTCAAAGATTACAAGTGTAAGCATAAGCATGTTGGGAGAAATAGAAAGGGGAATTACAAATCCAACTATCACAGTACTATGGAAAATAGCAGATGGTCTGAAAATTCCTTTTACAGATTTAATAACAGAAGAAAAACCACCAGTTTCCATAGTTTATAACAAAGATGCAAAAACCATTGTTGATGATTCGGGATTTAAAATAATTTCATTATTTAATTTTGATCCCATAAAAAAAATAGAAATATATTATAAAATCCTAGAACCGGGTTCATCTTATGAATCAAAGGGTCATCTTGTGGGAATTGAAGAATATATAATGATTTGCGATGGAACAATGGATTTGCAGATTGATAATAAAAATTACATACTATCCAAGGGGGATTCAATTAATTTTAGAGGAAATGTATATCATTGTTATAAAAATCAAGGAAATATCACATTAAGTGCTTATATGATTTTATACTACGGTACTACTTAAATACTATATTTACTTTCCATAACTATATTATTTATTATAATTACATATAATAAGTGCAATAAATTAATTTATATTTTAACAATTAAAGTTAATGGAGGGTGATAAAGTGTCTGATACTAATAAAATACTAAAACAAATTTTAAACAATCAGGAACAAATGCAAAGATTACAAGAAAAAATGCAGGAAGACATTAATTTAATTAAAATACATCAAAAAGAACATGACCAAATATTATCTTCTCTCAAGCCGGGTACAGAATTTCATAAATCTAATGCGGATAACCTAACTCATAAAAATTATTTTTACTCTATCGTACCATAACAATATTGAATTAACCACATAATCCAAACAATAGCAAACATAACAGGAGAGGAAATTATACCTCTCCAATATTTTTTATTCTTTCTTAGAAATTTACTATTTATTCAATATATAATATACACCTTGAATAAAAGTGCAAAGTAAATTAGGTCAATTATTTCCCAAAGGCAATTTTTATTCCAACTAAAATAACAAATATTCCAAAACACTTTTTCATTATATTCACTGAAAGCATATTTGCCAATTGACCGCCGAATTTAGCACTGATTACCATGGAAATACAAATGATTATACCAGCAACCAAATTAGTGTTCCCCTTTTTATAATACTCCATAAATGCCAGTATGCCAACAGGTGGAAGCATAGCAATAAGAGAGGTTCCTTGGGCTTGTAATTGAGAAAATCCTTTTAAAAACATTAACCCTGGAATTATAACTATTCCACCACCAATTCCAAATAATCCACTTAAAGTACCTGCGGCGATACCAATTACTACATAAATTATCACGTCAAGCATAAATATTCTCCTTCCTAGTTATTAGAAACATTATTAAAATTTTTAAATAAAAAAGTAGTATATAATTTATTACAACTAAACAATATATGCTGAATTTACATTTCCCTAAAAAGCAACAACTATTGTATTAATATTTATTTCTCCAATAAATAAAAAAATCCTGCTGGTTAGCATTTTATAATAAATTTTATACTTTATTTTATTAAACTTTTAAGTTATAATACAAAAGTATACAATTTACAAATTAAGAAAAATTTCAAAGGAGGATAACCCATGTCTAAGTTCAATGAAATTAAACCTGAGGAATTAAATAAAAATACATTTAAACTTATAGGTAAAGACTGGATGCTTATTACTGCCGAAAAAGACAACAAAGTAAACACAATGACTGCAGCTTGGGGGGGTTTTGGTGTTATGTTTGGTAAAAATGTAACCTACATTGTTCTAAGGCCCCAACGTTATACTAAAGAGCTTGTAGATAATTCAAGCACTTTTTCTCTATCCTTTTTAGATAACAGCTTTAAAAAGCAATTAAATTATTTAGGAACTACATCAGGTAGAGATGAAGATAAAATTTCAAATTCCAATTTAAAAATTGACTATAAGAACAATACTCCTTATATTAAAGAAGCAAATCTCGTAATTATATGTAAAAAATTATACGCACAAAATTTCAATTCAGAATGTTTTATTGACAATAGCTTAGATAAACAATGGTATCCAGAAAAAGATTACCATACCTTATATATATCTGAAATAGACAAAATACTTATTGAAAATAATTGTTGATTGCACCAAAGATTTACTTTGGCTAAAATATTTTAACATTCTTTCATTAGATTTTTTCTTTAAATTCCCATGTATGATAAATCTAATTTTGCATAATCTATTTACGTAAAAACTTTCCTCGTATTAAAGGTCTTTGTATTAATATTTTTGTCCTTCAATATTTTCAATACTTTTCACATATCGGGGATAGAAAATCCCCGATATTTATTTTTTAATACAGCCTTAATCTAATGAATTAAATATTTAAGCAAGAAAAAAGACACACTGGAATTACAGGTGCCCCTTTTCTTTTGTTAAATAGTTAATGCATAAAATACATATTGCTTATGAGAGATTGGAATTTTCAATGAGCTTATTTATATGAATTATATTTTATATATTACTACTGTTTTAATAATAAATCAATATGTTTTTTAATAATTTTACAAAAATCAATATGTTTTTTAACAAAACCATAAGCCTCAACCATATTTCCGCCTATAAACCAGCTTCTCTAATTATTAAAAATATAATAAGACTAAAAAAAGCTGGTATAATACAAACCAGCCTCTTTTAGTTCATCTTCTACTTTGCAATAAATCAATAGTACCTAAAACTACATGAGCTAAACCAAATCCTAAGGCAGCAGTTTCTACCATAGGAATGATATTCCTGCTTTGCATTCCCCTATTTCTTATATCTGCTGCTCTCAATGCAACTGCTCCTGTAGTAACTGCCGCTCCTAATGCTGCCGTAATTAATCCGTTTTTCATATTACCACCACCTATATTATTATTTTGCAAATAACTATTTTTTATTCGGTTATTTAATAAATCAAATGTTGAATATTTCAACTACCTATGTTATATTTCCAAATAAAGCCTGAACCCTTATTTAAAGGTACAGGCTTTTTATCGCATTTTATTTTAAATTTTGTTCATAAGCTTGAATCATTTTCTTAACCATATTTCCACCTACAGATCCAGCTTCTCTAGCAGTTAAATCTCCATTGTAGCCATTCTTTAAATTTACCCCAACCTCCTGGGCTGATTCCATTTTAAACCTATTTAAAGCTTCCCTAGCTTCTGGGACTACTAAATTATTACTGTTACGTGCCATAACCAACACTCCTTTTCATAGTAATCTTTACTGCTTATACTTAAAGTTTGCACAGTTTTATAAATAATACTCCAGGTAATTGAATGGATATATGGTATATTTTAAGTACCTAGTTACTGAATTTTTAGTATATAATTAAATATAGAATTCATAATATAAAATACTTGGAGGTGTTGTTATGGATAAAATAAGATTAGGAAAAACAAATTTCATGGTATCAAGAAGCGGTTTTGGTGCCTTACCCATACAAAGAGTTTCCTTTGAAGAAGCTAAAAAAATTTTACGTAAAGCTTATGACAATGGAATAAATTTTTTTGATACTGCAAGAATGTATTCTGATAGCGAAGAAAAAATAGGTTATTCTCTTGCCGACATACGAAAAAATATTATAATAGCTACTAAAAGTCATGCAAAGAATAGAAAAGACCTGCTTGAACATTTAAAGACAAGCTTGAAAAATTTGAAGACAGACCACGTAGACATTCTACAATTACATAACCCTGATAGACTGCCTGACCCTGAGGATCCAGAAGGAATCTACGCTGGTCTGCTAGAAGCTAAGAAAAAAGGTATGACCCGTTTTCTAGGAATCACAAATCATAAAATAGATAATGCTATAGAAGCTGCAGCCTCTGAATTGTATGATACCATACAATTTCCTTTAAATTCTCTATCTGCTGATAATGATTTAAAACTTATAGACCAATGTAAAAAAAGAGATATCGGAGTTATTGCAATGAAAGCACTTTCAGGTGGACTTATAACTAATGCCGCATCTACCTTTGCATTTCTAAGACAATTTGACAACCTTATTCCAATATGGGGTATACAAAGAGAATCTGAGTTGGATGAATTTATTGCCCTGGAGAAAACTCCACCTGAACTAGATGAAACTATGTGGTCCATCATTAATAAAGATCGCTTAGAATTAGCCGGAGATTTCTGCCGTGGATGCGGATATTGTCTTCCATGCGCCGCCGGAATCGATATCCCTACTTCTGCAAGAATAACATTACTCTTAAGAAGGGCTCCTTACAAAGCTTTCTTAGAAGATGGCTTTAAAGAAAAAATGGAACTAATAAATAACTGCATAGAATGTGGACACTGCAAAAACCACTGCCCATATAAATTAGATACTCCTAATCTTTTAAGAAGAGAACTTAAAAATTATAATGAATTTTATGCTAAAAATAAAACCAAGTGAGACATAAAGTATTACTGCACATGTGAATAAGTGATTCTCCTAAAGGATAACCTATTCTAAGTGCTAAAGACACTAAGAATACTGTTAATAAGGTTCATATGGATAAAAGCATTCCTAATGAGGAAACTCCATCTGAACCTAAGAATCACTTAATGGCTTACTCAATATCAAAATACGATTTGTATGATTTATCAATACATAGTAAAGGAATTTTAGCTGATGATGAGCTCTCTGCTCCTTTTACAATGATACCAGATTCTAATTCATCATAAACAATCTGGGGATCTGCAAGACCATCATTGAAAATAACCTTATAACTGAGCCCTTCTATCACTGAATAGGATCCACCATAAAAATCTATAGGTATCTTAAACTCTTTAATCACTTTAGGGTACTTTATATTTTTTTTATTCTTTTGAATATATTTTTTTAGCGAATATTTTAAATTATTCAAAGGACATTTTACATAAATAGCCATGTAATTCAGCTCCCTAATCTTTTAATATAATTCTATTATACCACAAAAGGCACCTAAACTTAATCAAGCACCTTACTCATTAATTGCCCCTATCCTATTTCATATACTATTGTGCTCAGTATTTCATTATATTTACACTATTTTTCTTCACCCGTTGTAATATGTTTTTCTTTAAAATATCGCAAAATAAAATATCATTTTTATCATTTTTTTCACGTTTATTTTCACATTTATTCTGATATTCATTATTCCAATTCCTATACATTTTATCATTAGCTTTTGTAATGGAATTTATCCTCATTTTATCACTCCCTCTAACATAAATACGAATTTCTCATTAATTTTTGCAGTGTATTGGATAAATTAATTTTAATTATCATCATGCACCACAAACTTCTTTTTCTTAACATTTTTAATGTTTATTCACAATGTACTATTTTATTCATATTATATATTGTTAATAAATTTACGGAGGTACTTCATGGACAATAGTAACAATCCTATGGAAGAGAAAAAAGAGAACGCTGAGAATTCTTATAATCTTGAAAATCCCATACATTGTCCTTACCACTCAATGCCCTATGATCAAATAATAGAGGATGAATACGTATATCCTAATAACAACGCCATTAAGTCTGAATATAAGGGACAGCATAAAAAACATAGGCCTAAAAAGCCTAAAAAGAACAAACGTAAATTGATGCATAGGCCTTTTCCTTACTATCATTCAATGCCAATTTTCCTACTCATAATTCCATATGATGATTATGATAATTGCTGTGATGATTGTTACGACGATTGTTATTAATTGAACACGCTTTCAAAATATACCTAGTTAAGTAGTATCAAGTGATTCTTAGATTCATGTGGAGTTTGCCCATGAGAAATGTTTTTCTTCACCTGAACCTTATTAACAGTCTTTAGCACTTAGAATACGTTATCCTTTAGGAGAAGAACTTATCCAGGCGCGTAGCACCTCTTATCCCCCACTTTGAAGAAGCTGGGGGGGTTAGCAATGGTAGCGTTCGGATAAATTTCGGATAAAATAAGCACTAGTTTCCGCCAGTGCTTATTTTTAATTGGATTAAATTACATAAAAATTTTTGAATTATTTTTTTGTGTTAGGACATATTAAATAATGTAAAGGACATGAGGATTGAGCCAAAGATTATATAACATATGCTAAAAGCATATGTTATATAATCTAGCCTAAATTGTATATGCAATTTAAGGTAGATTCTATATGTTGATGAAAGGTTTCATTATAGTTAATTATATTGATTATAATGGGATCCCAAATTATTGTATATGGGTCTAGCGAAGATCATGCAGGGTGCTGAGATGGTTATATACAGCTAAAGGGTTGTATATAGCTGTGTAGGTATGTTGTATAGTTGAACGAATCATCAATATAGGTGGTGAACTGTTTAATTATGGTTTGAAAAATCATATTTACTGTGATTTAAAGGATCATAATTGGATATTAAGTTATCTGTATTGGTGTAAGGTAAATCTTTATGCTCTTTTATTTTTTTATATTTACAAATTTAACTATACCGTTTCATCCTAGTAGTTAGTTATAATTAATTCTTTAGATTTATCTTATTAATTAGAAACTCCTATCTTATTTTTCTAAATACTACTGTAGTTAACATCTCCTTTTGTTCAAAATACAAGATAATCACCACTATAATCATTCATAGTTAACATTTTTTTCACTTATTTATAATGAAACTGTAACAATTTTGCAATCAAATTGTAACAATGCAGTGGCAATATGTACATATAGAGGAAATTATTTTGGAGGTTGTTAAAAATGTTAAAGAAAAACATCAAATTAATAGCAATTTTAGCCCTTGTGGCATCTATTGGTACAGGAGCTGTTACAGCTCATGCATCTACACTTTCTGAGAGTACAACGAAGACGAGTTGCTATGCTAATAAGAATTTTAAGGCAGAAAACAGTGAGAACTTTTTAAAAACTAAGCTTGATGCTCTGGTAGCGGATGGTACTATTACCCAGGCTCAAGAAACTTCTGCATTAAACCTTCTTGCTCCTTCCAACACTGATAAAAAAGTAACTGCTGAAAATTTTTTGAAAACTAAGCTTGATACTCTTGTAACAGCTGGTACCATTACTCAAGATCAAGAAACCGCTGTATTAAATCTCTTCACCTCTTCTTCAACAACTGATACTAAAAGTACAGAAAGAAAAGATGTGAAAAATTTACTTAAAACAAAACTTGACACCCTTGTAACTGCCGGAACTATTACTCAGGATCAAGAAACTGCCATAGAAAATCTATTTACTAAAAATAAAGATAAAAAAGAAGGCTCTGCAGATTTCTTAAAAACTAAGCTTGACACTCTTGTAACTGCTGGTACCATTACTCAAGATCAAGAAACCGCTGTATTAAGTCTTTTCACTTCTTCTTCAACAACTGATACTAAAAGTACAGAAAGAAAAGATGTGAAAAATTTACTTAAAACAAAACTTGATACCCTTGTCACTGCTGGTACTATCACTCAAGATCAAGAAACTGCTATAGAAAACTTATTTATTTCCAATAAAAGTAAAGATACTGAGGCTGGAAAAGAAAAATTCTCAACTCTCTTAAAAACTAAGCTTGACACCCTTGTCACTGCTGGTACTATTACTCAAGAGCAGGAAACTGCCATGATAAATAGTTTAACAACTTTTACTAATAAAATTTTACAAAATTAAAGATAGTTTATTAAATTTTAATTCAATAAACATAAAATTCCTCTAAGGTTTAGGTGGAGTTTGCTCATAATAAATACTTTTCTCCATCTGAACCTTATTAACAGTATTCTTAGTGCCTTTAGCACTTAGAATACGTTATCCTTTAGGGAAAGAACTTATCCAGGAACACATCAATTATCTCTCACTTTGAAGAAGATAGGCGTATTAGCTAATTACCCCATTCAGATAAAATCACATTGCAGCTCCTTCAAAATTTTAAATTGGTCTTTTGTTTCAATTCACTGCAATATATACTATATCCGTACCCTCCGTTATTTTTAACCTCATACATAGCCAGATCAGCATTTTTGATTAAAGTGTCTGCATCACCTCCATGTTCAGGAAAGATACTTATACCTATGCTTGATCCAATATGTAAATGGCTTCTATTATAAATGAATGCAGGTTCTAATACTTTGCCAATAGCTACAGCAATCTTTTCAGCATCTACGAATGATTTCAGATCTCTTAATAATATTATGAATTCATCTCCACCAATTCTGCTTATTGTATCGCTTGACCTGATGCTTTCTTTTAATCTGTCAGCTACAGCTTTAAGAATTTGATCTCCAACATAATGTCCAAAATTATCATTTACATTTTTAAAATTGTCCAGATCTATAAAAAGAACTGCAAATTTTTCATTTTTACTTTCCATAAGTATATTGAATTGTTCTAGCATTTTCTTCCTATTAGGAAGTCCAGTAAGTGCATCATAATATACAAAATGACGTATTTGATTTTCTGCATATAGTCTATTTCTAATTTCATTTTTAAGTATCATATTTGATTCTTCTAATTTTAATGTATATTCTTTTTGAATTTGAGCTATTTGTTTACTATGAGAAATGTCATGCAACAGAATTACAATTCCTAATATATCTTTATACTCATCATATATAACTGTTCCTGTTAATTCACAGACAATAGATGCTTTACCCTTTCTTTGAAAATCAATTTCAACATTATTCACATATCCTTTCTCCATAATTATATTAAGACTCAAATTTATATTATTAATCAGAGTAGCAAGAGGCTTTTCTACCAATTCTGTGTAATTATAACCAGTTATTTTTAATGATGCATCATTAAAACTTTTTATTACAAAATCCTCTCCCAATATAAAAATCGGCTCATTTACAGCCTTGTAAATATATTCTGATACATATTTAGGAGATATGTACATCATTCTATGCTTATTTATTGCATACCAAATCCCCGCCATTGCTATAGAAGCTGCTATAATTGCTAATGGAAAAATACCTATACCCATTTCCGGTAAAATTATATCTGTTATCATTCCCAGACTAAAACTTATTAGACAGGTTATCATTATAATTTTAGTCTGCTTTTTAACTCTATTCTTTTTAGAATCTCTCCCTCTCAAAAATATTATTATAATACCTATTATAAAAAGAATTGGAAAATATATATTAAAAACAGTACCAGGATTTGTAGTTTCATATGTATCTATAAAACCATAAGGTTGTCTCATTATTACCTTAGAAGGTTCGTATATTATATTAGTTATAAAAAATATAACTGCAGGAGTATATATTAAGACTTTTACCTTGAAGTAACTGCTTGCTGGATTTGAGTTTTTAAGAGACAGCGCAAAATCAATCCACAATGCTGCAAAAAAACACCATCCTAATGAAGCAAATATTCTCCATACATTTGCAGTTTCTATATTGTGGGAAATCAGCATAAATGCATAGCCTGCTGCCCAAAGACATATAGAAATACATAAAGCGAAGAATGTTGAATTAACTTTTGATTCTTTATCGATCCTATAGCTATATACACCAAGAGACAAATAAAAAATAAAAGCTATACATAATAATGCAAATAAAACACTACTGATATTATCATCTCCAATCCTCCACCTATTTTATCTACTAATTCTATACTGGAACAATTTACTGTCACCTTGTTCTATATTTACTTATGCCTTTTACTTTATTTTAATAAACTTTCACACTAGATATTTCTACAAATATTCCTAAATTCCTTCTAAATTTATAATGTATTACAATTTTTTATTCATATTAAATTAAAAAAATCACTAAGCAACTTATTTGCCTAGTGATTTTTTATTTACCTAGCAGCGACTTACTCTCCCACAGAGTCTCCCCTGCAGTACCATCAGCACTGTGGAGCTTAACCTTCCTGTTCGAAATGGTAAGGGGTGTTTCCTCCACGTCAT
>NZ_JBJHZX010000047.1:0-30457 GCF_045310515.1 Candidatus Clostridium eludens
GCCTGGATAAGTTCTTCCCCTAAAGGATAACGTATTCTAAGTGCTAAAGACACTAAGAATACTGTTAATAAGGTTCATCTGGAGAGAGTCATCCTTATAAGCAAACTCCATCTGAACCTAAGAATCACTTGATGGAAAGGATGATATTTATGTTAAACTTATGGTTTGAAAATAATTATTGTTATTTAAAGTAAACAAACTTAGGAGGTTAAGAAATGAGCCAAATTAAAGTATATGGTCTAAAGGATAATTTAAATAATATTAAGGAAAAATTATCAGAGGTTATTCATTCTTGTGTAGTAGATGCTTTTCAGATGCCTGAAGATAAGAGATTCCATAGATTTTTTCCTCTAGATAGAGAGAATTTTTACTTTCAAAGCAACAGAACAGAAAAATATATAATAATTGAAATTAGTATATTTGAGGGAAGAACTACTGAAGCAAAGAAAAAATTAATAAGGCTTTTATTTCAAAGAATCCAAGAAGAACTAAATATTATGCCTAATGATATTGAAATAACAATTTTTGAAACTCCTAGCTATAATTGGGGAATAAGAGGATTACCAGGAGATGAATTAAGTTTAGATTACAATATCAAAATATAGTTTTGGAGTGGATGATATGGAGAAAAAATTGGATTTGAAGAATATCGTTCTAATAGGCAGAATTTTTAATGAATATTATAGGATGTTTGATATTCATAATATAAGTAAAAGTGAGAGAATATTGGATGTAGCTTCAGGCGTCAGTTCTTTTTGTACAGAAGCTAGAACTTTAGGATATGATGTTACTGCTTCTGATAGAATTTATTCTTTTTCGGCTAAGGATATAGAAGAAAAGTGCACAAAAGATTTAGAGATAACAATGACAAAAATGGAAGAGATTAAAGATTTGTATAAGTGGAAGTATTTTAAAGACATTAAACATTTAAAAGAACACCGTAAAAAAGCATATGAAGCATTTATTAGGGATTTTAAACAAAATTCAAGGGCGGAATATGTTACTACTGAGTACCCTAAAAGCTATTTTAAAGATAAACAGTTTAATATAGCTCTTGTATCACACTTTTTATTTATGTATGATGAGCATTTAAGTTACAAATTCCATAAAAAGGTTATTAAAGAATTAGTAAGGATAACATCGAAGGAAATAAGAGTATTTCCAATAGTCAATTTAAAATGTGAAAAATCTCTGTTTGTTGACAAATTAATAGAGGATGGATGCTTTTCTAAATATGAAATTAAAACAGTAAAAGTAAATTATGAATTTGTGAAAGGTGGAAACGAAATGTTAGTAATCAGGGTTCAATAATAGTACTTAGTTCATCAATTCAATCTATATGGAATGAAGCAGATAAGCCTCTGAAAGTGATTGCTATAACAGTTCAGATAACAAGTTTATAATATATTTTTTTAATGTATAGGAATTTATAAAATTTCCAATAAAATTCCAATTAAAAAGGTTATAAGCGATTTTGTATATTGTGGATTAGGTGAAGAAAATACTACTTTAAAAGTTGATCCAGATGCTTTATTGAAATTAAATAATGTTATTGGAACATTAGATTAAAAATTTCCTAAATTTTAAATTAAGGTAATTTCGTAGTCTCTTCTTACACTTGCGTCACATGCAAAATATTAAACAACTCAATAAATAGTAATTTGACAATTTTAAAAAATAAGTTGAAATACATTTTAAAGCATTATATGATGAATTCAGGCATCGATGTACTCTATTAAAAAAGAAGGTAAGTTATGGATATTAATATTGAAATGATATCATCATATAAAATTGCTTATATACGAAAAACAGGTCCTTACGGTTCAGAGAATGTACAAATAATGGAACAATTAAAAAGTTGGGCTAGAGAAAAAAACTTATTTAATGAAAGTTCAATTATATTAGGAATAGCCCAAGATAACCCTCAGTTCACAGAACCTAAAGATTGTTGTTATGATACATGTTTAGTTGTTTCGGATGAATTTAAGGTTGATAACAAGTATATTAATTTTGGAAAAACTATCGGTGGAAAATATTGCGTATTTAAAATAAGTCATACGATAGATGCTATGCAAAAAGCATGGATGGAGATATTTTCGGAGTTATCAAAAAGAAATTATGAATTTGATGATAGAAGACCTATTCTTGAACGCTATGCAATGAAGATGATAAATAAGCATTATTGTGAAATTTGCGTACCAATATTATAAAAGAATATTAAAACAAATTCTAAATTTAAGATTTAGTATTATAAATAGTAATTTATAGAGCAGAATAGTTTTCAAAATAAAAACCGTTCTGCTCCACTCTTCAAAGAACTATATGCTTTAAGGCAACTCTTTCAAAGTATCTTTTACGCAATCAATGAATTTTTCAGTTGCTGGAGAAGCTTCCTTAAGTGAGGGTACACCGATACCTAAGGAGATGAAATGCGGTGGATCAAACGGCAACGTGGCGACATTACCACTCCATTTCTGTATGATGAGACGGTTGTTAAGGCTTATACCAAGTCCCGTCTCCACCATGCAATAAGTCGTGTAGGCATCCGCTGTGGAAAATCGGATATTTAGTGACAGTTGCTCGTCCTTGATCAGTCTGTCGATGTCAGTGTCTTGGTTCGGCATTGTAATGATGAAAGGTTCATTCTCAAGATCACGGATGGGAAATGCCTTCATCTTCGCTTTAGGATGGGTTTTAGGTATCCATGCCAATAGCTCATCCTGTCGGATCGGTATCCAGTCGCATACTGTATCCTTTGAAGGTTCAGCAGAAAAGCAACAATCTACAGACTTCTCATTCAGCCATTGAGTCATCTCTCGGTTACCACCCTCCTTCATGTTGATTCGGACATTGGGATACATTTGCTGAAACCTTTTGAGAATCGATGGTAACCAAAGTGCAGAGACACTATAATAACTGCCGATGGTCAGTGTTCCCCTTAAAATTCCGCGAATGTCAGCACTGATCTCACTTGCGTATCTGTGAGCACGCACAATCTCTCGGAAGGCAGGAATCATAGCTTCACCATTAGCCGTCGGTGATACACCTTTTTTGGTACGGACAAATAATAAGAATTCCATCTCATCTTCCAGTGAATTGATCATTCTTGTGATACCAGACTGTGTGTAACCTAAAACTCTCCCGGCAGCTGTCAGGCTTCCGTTGTCGATTGCAGCAAGAAATGCCTCGCATTTGGTGCTATCCATATCAGTTTCCTCCTTTTATATATGATGATACGTCATGATATATATATTGATTTGCAGTTTGTGTCATGTGTAAAATAATTGTACACTTATATTAATGACATATCAAATACAATATGAAAGGAAAAAAACTATGGATACTTATACAGACAACAAACTATCTTTTGCATGCGATTACATGGAGGGGGCACATCCTTCAATTATGATACGTTTAACAGATACAAACTTACTGAAGGCCCAAGGATATGGAACAGACTTGTTTTCGCAATCTGCTCGAAATAAAATAAGAGAGGCCTGTGGTTGCCCGAGCGCTGAAGTGCATTTTCTGGTGGGTGGTACTCAAACTAATGCGACGGTGATTGATGCAGTGTTGAAATCATATCAAGGTGTGATTGCGGCAAACAGCGGCCATATCAGTGTTCACGAGGCAGGAGCCATTGAATTCGGTGGGCATAAAGTGCTGACACTGCCACAAAAGCTGGGGAAAATTACAGCAACTGATATTCAGACTCTTCTTTCAGATTATCGTAATGATGCAAATCATGACCATACGGTCATGCCAGGCATGGTCTATCTTTCTCATCCGACAGAGTACGGAACACTTTACACCCGCGAGGAGTTACGATTGATCAGCAAAGTCTGCCGCAAAAACGGTATTCCACTTTATCTGGATGGAGCACGGTTGGCTTATGCACTGGCTTGCCCAGAAAACGACATCACACTTCAAGACCTCGCTGAGCTGTGCGACGTGTTCTATATCGGCGGGACAAAATGCGGTGCGCTGTTCGGCGAAGCAGTTGTGATTCCAAGAAAGAATTTCATTCCTCATTTCTTCACGATTATGAAGCAGCATGGAGCACTTCTGGCCAAAGGGCGGCTACTTGGCATCCAGTTTGATACATTGTTTACCAACGATCTCTATCTGCATATCGGCAAGCCCGCGATTGTCACCGCAGAGCAAATTCGATGTGCCCTGATGGGCCATGGCTATCAACCCTATTTTGAGTCTCCGACAAATCAGGTGTTCGTTGTTCTGGAAAATACTCGAATGACAGAGTTGGCGGAAAAAGTGGAGTTCAGCTTCTGGGAAAAGTATGATGATACCCACACCGTTGTGCGTTTTGCTACGAGTTGGGCGACGAATGAGGCAGATGTGGAGGAGCTACTGAAAATCCTTGCAGAGTAACTACCCACTGTAGAGATATATTAAATAAATCCCAATTTAATGCTGAGTAGTATAAATGGTAATATAAATAGTACTTTGTAGCAAAGATTAACAAGAAAGCCACACTATCAATGATAGAATGACTTTTAATTATTAAGCTACACTATAAATTTTTACTTCTGGGTCTGCATTCCACAGAGGTTGCAATCCTACAAATACATCGTTTTTGAACATTTCACTTGATAAGTAATCATTTGCATGTTCAACGCTGTCAAAACCATGAAGAACTTGAACATCTTCATTACTAATCAAAAGGTTTTTTGTTAATGCACCTTCGATTGTTTCAAGGAAAGGTCTCCTGTAGTCTGTGTAGACCTTTGCAGCAGCTTGACGATTGTTGTTGTCGATTTTCATTGTGATTTCCAAATAAGCATTTACTTTCATGATAATACCTCCTGAATAATTTTTAGTAGCTCTTACTGATGAGCTTGTATGAATTATAACAAGCTAACTTGGAAAACAAAATATATTAGCAAATTTATGAGTCACTAATAAATTTCATAGTAACTTTTATTCTATAAAGAATTGTCATATACTATGATTAAAAAATTAAGGAGTAAAGTCAATGTATAAACCTAAATTAGAAAAAGATATTCGTTGTCCGTTGGAGTATGGATTAACCGTTTTTGGTGGCAAGTGGAAGTCAAGAATAATCTGCGTTTTAGCTGAAAAGAAGACCTTGAGATATAGTTCAATTCGAAAGGAAATGACAAATATAACAGATGCTGTACTGGCTTGCAACATTAAAAGAATTGATTACAGATGAAATTATAAAAAGACAGTCTTATGATGAAATACCTCCGAGGGTTGAGTATTCACTGACCTCAAAAGGTCAGTCTGTAGTTCCAATTTTGCAAAGTATTTGTGGATGGTCTGGCGTTTATCATATTGAGGACAACGAAAATACACTTGCTCAATGTCAAAAGTGTGATTATAATGCGAATATGTAATTTAATATAGAGTAAGAACAAATTCCAATTTGTAGAGTTTAGGTAACCTAATTTTAGCTTTAGTTGTCGTATCTTTTATATCTTATGAGGTAATCTAAAAAGGCAATTATGCCTTTTTTAGGTACATATATTGATCCTCTTGGTAACTATATCCTTACCACAACAAAGTAAAAACCTACTGAAATTTCTTTAGTACAATTATAATTGTGGTTTTAGTGGTGGAGGTGAAATTTGCTGAACCACTCACTAGAAATCACATGTTTTATTGTACAATTTATTACAATGATTAATTTAAATATAAAGTTTCATAGATATAGTTATCATGACTTCTATAGTTGTTTATAGTAGAATTTTATATATTAATAACAAGGCAGTGAATATGCAAGTTGTATGGGTAATCAATATAAAAATAAGAAAAAATAACTATATTTTTGGAATAGTAATTTTACAATTTTCTAGTACTTCTTTAGTGTTTTCTTTATTAATATGTGTATAAATTTTATGTGTAATCTCAGACCCTTTTTTATGGCCTACAATAGCCTGCGTAATAACCTCAGGAATGCCTCTAATAGCCATTTGAGTTATAAAGTATGTCTAGTAGCATGAAAGGCTCTATACTCTATTTTTAGCTTATTAAGGACATTTCCCCAATGCCTAATTACATACCTCTTGTCAAGAGCATTGCCTGTAGTTGTAGTAAATACAAGATTGTATTTGTTGTTAAAGCTTGTACCTAATTTTAATTTATCTATAGAATTTTGTAATTTTGCTCGTTTCCATACCTCATCAAAAGTATCGGGATATTCTATATCCCTAACTGAAGTTAATGTTTTTGGAATAGTTATCTTTATACTACTGCCAATGACATCACCATTAGAATTAAAATCTTTTGTATATCTTATAGACTTCTTAATATGTAAAATTCTATTTTTAGTATCAACGTCATGCCAGCTCAAGGCTAATATTTCCCCTTCACGCATACCGAGAGAAAATCCTAAATAAGCTATGCCAGCTATTCTGCTATTAATTTTATATAAATAGTTAAGTATGTTGTTTCTTTCATTTGGAGTAAATACTTTAATTTCATCAGAATTTTTTTCTTTTAGATAAGCTATTTGTCCAGGAATTTTTACACCTAGACATGGATTTTTAATTATTGCATCATTTTCAATTTCATAATTGAAAAATCTTTTAATGAGTTTATATGTTTTAACTAAAAGAGGATAGTGTTTACCTTTATTAAAGAGCTCATTTAGAAATGATTGTATCATAATTGATTTTATATCTTTAATTTTTCTAATTCCAAGCTCAGAATCTTTTAAATAGAGTCTATAAATAGATTCATATGTTTCATAAGTACTTGTTTTTATTCCACTAGGCATTATTACATTAATTAGCCATTCTCTAAAAGCATTATTTAAAGTTTGGTTTTCAGCACTTTTGTTAATTCCATTTTTAAGATCCTGTTTATATGCTGCTTTTTTGAGTTCAGCTTCGCTTTTGTTTCTACCATAAAATTCTTTTTTTATTCTTTTTCCCATTGAATCGTAACCAATAACAAGAGAGGTTCTATAATATTTATTACCACTTTTTTGATAGTTTGTTTTATTTGCCATTTAATCACCTCCAAATGGCTTAAGATTATTGTAAATTACTATTTTATGAATTGAAAAATATATAATTTTAGAATTGAATTGGTTTAGTTGCATATCAAAATAACATTTTAATGTGTGTATTGGAGTAATTAAATTATTATGATTATTCAAAGGAGAAGAGCTGAGTTTTAAGGAGGCTAATGAAGTATTTGAAAAGGCAGAAAAAGAAATTAGGAAGAAGTGGAGTATGGATATGACAAGGTAAGGGCGTTAATAGAAACTCCAGAGGGAGAGATATTCGGATTTAGATATGATATAGGAGATAGTTATGCAGAAAATCTAATAGATTTTTGCAGTAAGAGATTTCCTATAGCAACTTTAAATGAATATCTAAGAGAAGAGGTAAGAGGATTAAAGGAAGGTGATTTAATTCTTGATAAAGAAAACAGTATAAAATTAATTACTGGAATGAGTAATGAAGTAGTAGATTTAGGAACAAAGTACACCTTAGCAAAAGAGGATATAAAAAATTTTGTTGGAGAGCTTAAAGAAAGTAAACTTAAAGAAGTACAGCAGTATAAAAAGTTATTTGAACAGAAAGGGATGACAAAAGAATTTAAACCTAATTCAGATATGAGCTTAAAAAGCAAGTTTAATAATGGAATGGATTTTTCTATGAAATAAAATATTGAGGATTATAATCTTGTTGTCAAGCTAGCTTGACAACAAGATGTTAGTAGTATATAATACATGTAAAGCTGGCTTGACAAATAAAGGAGTAGAAAGTTGAAAAATCTAATTAAGGAATTAAGAGAAAAAAGAGGATTGACACAAAAGGAATTAGCAGATGCAATGCTGGTATCAAGGCAAACCATAAATTCATTGGAGACAGGAAAATATAATCCATCAATATTACTTGCGTATAAGATTGCTAAATTTTTTGGAGTAATAATTGAGCAAGTCTTTATATTTGATGAGGAATGAAGAATTCAAATACAACATTATGTTCTCAATAAAGATGTTATGAAATTTAAAGGGGAGATTTATTATGGATATAGATAAATATATTAAGAAAGAGGTTTTATATGCAAAAATATTTATTGCCATAGGAATTATGGGAATAGCTATTTTACTAATTGACGCTACTTTCAATTTTGAAATAAAGTCTTTATTGGGAGTGGGAAGTGCTTTGGCATTTGGGTTTACACCAACCGGAATTGGTATGCTTTTAATATATAGAAATTCAAGAAAAAATCCTAAAATGATAAAAAATATACAACTAGAAAATGAAGAAAGAAATATTTTTATTAACGCAAAATCAGGGCATTTTGCATTTTGGGCTGTATACTGGTATATGTTTATTTCAGTAATTTTAAGTAATATAATAAATATTTCTTTTTATAAGTTTGGCATTTTTACACTGATTTTTATGCCAATACTTTATTTCTCTATAGTCATGATAAATCATAGAAGATATTGATTGGCTTTAAATTAGATGAAATAGGAGTGGAGGGAGAAAAATAATATGAAAGTAAAACAAGTTTTAAATCGTTTTTATGTGCATGATTTAGAGAAAGCGGTAAAGTTCTATGAATCTATACTAAATGAAAAGTGTACTTTGAAATTTAAGTATGATGAAATGAATTTAGAATTAGCACAAGTAGGTAATATTTTAATTATTTGTGGCTCTGATAAAGCATTAAAACCATTTAGAGATACTAAAGCAACATTTTTAGTGGATTCTATTACTGAGTTTAGAGATTTCTTATTGAAAAATGGAGCTGAAATTATAAGAGATTTGAAGGGAGTTCCAACGGGAAGAAATATGACTGTACAGCACTTGGATGGAACTATAGTGGAGTATGTTGAGCATAAGAACAATAAGTAGGTGTATAGGTATATACACTAGATATTTCAAGGAGGGATAATAAATGATGCATTTATTACATTTGCAGTACCAATATTATTTACTCCTTCTTCTCATACCCTTAGCAGCATTATTTATGTACTTTGAGTTTGGGCAGAAGGATTTAGACAGTGTAAAAAATAGGAAAGTCGGTGACAGCCAATATGGCTCAGCCAGATGGATTAATAAAAAAGAGAAAAAGAAACTATTTGAAAAAGTGGTTTATGATCCTGAAAGCTGGAGAAAAGGAAAAAGGGAAGGATTAAAGCAGGGAATTCTATTTGGCCTTGAAAAAGGTTTTAAGAATAAAAGGAGCATTAAAGATAAGATAATTCCATTTAAGTTTAAAAGAAAAAGAATAGCGTTATTAGATACATCTGATAGTAATAGTATATTAGTCGGACCAAGTGGTATTGGAAAGACTAATTTTTTTCTTTTGCCTCAAATTGAGTATGCAGGGGCAAGTGGTATGAGTTTTCTTGTTACAGATACAAAGGGTTATGTATATAAAACTATGGGTAATATTTTAAAGAAATATTATGGTTATAATGTGGTGCTTATAGACTTTAGAAATCCTACAAGAAGTGAGCATTATAACTTAATGCAGCTAGTTAATAATTATATGGACTTAACAAAGCAGAGTAGGGAATCACATTTAGGATTAACTTATGAAGCCAAGGCTCAAAAATATGCAAAGATTATTTCAAAGTCAATAATAGAAAGTGCTGGATTCAAAGGTGGTGGAGATAACAGCTATTTCTATGATAGTGCAGAAGGTTTGATAACCTCGGCAATACTTGTAATTTCAGAATTTGGACAAAAAGGAGAAAGGCACATAATAAGTGTGTTCAAGCTTATACAGGAGCTTTCAAGGAATATTAGTGATGGAGAGAATGAAGATTTACAGACAGAATATGCAAAACTTTTAGCGTTACTTCCTGAAAATCATAAGGCCAAATGGTTTGCTGGAAGTGCCGTTGAAACTGACATAAAAACAGCCTTAAATGTATTTGGTACAGCTTTGCCAAAACTTACGCAGTTTATTGATAGTGAGCTAGAGCAGATATTATGTTTTGATGGGGATTTTACAGCAGAAAAGTTTGCAAATGAAAAGACAGCTGTATTTGTTGTACTTCCAGAAGAGGATAAAACCAAGTATTTTCTATTCTCATTGTTTTTAATGCAGCTGTATAGGGAGCTTTTAAATATTGCAGATGAGAAAGGAGGTATGCTTGATAACAGGGTTGTATTTTTCGAAGATGAATTTGGTACACTGCCTCAAATACCAGATGTGGAAATGGTGTTTTCAGCATCAAGGTCTAGGAATATACTAAGCTTACCTATAATTCAAAGTTTTGGACAACTAAAACAAAAATATGGAGCAGAAGGGGCAGAGATAATTCTTGATAACTGTCAGAATACAATATTTTCAGGTTTTTCACCTACAAGCAAAACAGCAGAGGAATTAAGTAAAGCTATGGGTACTTATACAACGCAAGTTGCAAGTGTAAGCAGCAATAACAAAAGGGAAAAGAAGAACTTAAGTATACAAATGACCGGTAGGGCTTTAATGACAGCAGATGAAATAAAGAGAAAAAAGGTACTTTTATCATACTTAAAACAGGTGTGTACCCTATAAAAGCTAATATTCCACTATATAAGGAATGGAGAATAACTTTTGAAGATGACTGTACTTCAAGTAATAATATAATTGTAAAACCTGAATATGTTTCTATAGAAAATTTGAAAAAATCAATACTTGATATGGCACTACAAAATGGAAAGACATCAATAGAGTATATAGAAAGTACTAAGCCTAAAGGAACATCAAGAAATAGAAAGTTTCATAAAAAATAAATAACACCAAGCAAAGTTAACGGAAAGGATTCCACTTGTGGAAAAGGTGTCCGTTAGCTTTGCTTGGTAGATAAGAATTTAGAATAGAGATTGGAGGATTAAATATGTTATTAGGATTGGTAGGAAAAACAGAAAATTATTTTGTAGGTAAAACTTTAGACGGAGCATATATTAAAATCAATAATTTTGAATTGGATGAGGATATTGAAGTAGGAGCACTTATAGAAGTGGATTTACAGAACTTAGATTATAACAAAATGGATAAGTTTTAATATAATTTTATGTATGGGAGGATAACAAAAATGGATAATAGAAACTCTAAAAATAACTTTGAAACTTTCTTTCAAGAATTAAAAAAAGGATTAAAAGATACCTTTAAAGATAGTGAAGAATATTTAAGCTTTTTACAAAGGACTTCAAATTGGAAAAGATATTCGGCAAATAACATAATCAATCTTTGGATGCAGTGTTGTATTAGAGGTATTGAAGGTAAATATTTAAATACTTTTAAAGGCTGGAAGGATCTTGGATATAGTGTTAATAAAGGTGAAAAAGCTATGAAAATATTAATGCCAAGTTTTTATAAGTATTTTAAGGATGAAAATGAAAAGTGGGTTCCATTAAAGAAAGCAACTAAACAGCAGCAAAATAAAGTGAAAAACAATGAACTTGCAGTAAAGAAAGTAATAGCAAGTTTCTATTTTAAAAATGTAATATTTGATATAAGCCAAACAAACTGCCCTAAAGAAGAATATGAAAATAAAATAAGAGAAAAATTAATACCTAAAAGTTTAGAAGGAAGCCAAGATAAAAAAATTGACTTCCTTCTTTTTAATTTGAGGCAGTATATCATAGAAAATGAAAAAATTAATGTTATTGAAAAAGAATTAGATGAAGGTTTAAAAGGTTATGTAAATCCAAACGAGATTGTTTTAAATCAACATAATAGTAATTTACAAAGCTTAAAAACACTAATACATGAATATGCACATTATAAACTGCACATAAGTACTAAAATACAATTACAAAAATATCAAAAGGAGATTGAGGCTGAAAGTGTTGCCTATTTAGTATGTAGAAATTTTGATATAGATACTTCTGACTATTCATTTAAATATATAAATATGTATGGTACAGCAAGAACAGAAGAAGAGCTGTATAATTCCTATGAAAATATAAATACTGCTGCTAAAAGTATAAATGATGTATTAGAGAATGCATTGGCCTTAGAAATGGCAAATTGTTTTGAAATAGGTGACATAGTTTATGCTAATTTAGGCGCTAATGATAATAAGAAGCCTGAGACGCTATTACTGACAGGAAATGAAGGTGAGCATTATGAAGCCTTTAAAATAAAAAGTGGAGATGAGGTTAATGTAGCAAGTGTAAAGTTGGAAAAAGATAATAGTAATAATCTAAATGAAGATTCAATTATTAAAATGAATATGAAATATATAGTAGATAAAAATGACATAGTTAAAAAGATAGGAAATGTAAATAAAGAAAACATGTTTCAAATTCTTAAATATGCAGAGATCTTTCAGGACAAAAATATCACAAAGAAAGTTTCAAACAATCTAGGCCTTAGTATGAACAAAAATAGTATAAGAAATGGACTGAAGTTCTTCAATTAAGTAAAGAACTATAGGAAATGAACCTATAATTATTGATAGAAAAAAGAGGTAAAGTAATAGTAAAAGTGTAGAAAAAACACATTTACCGTATATAAATCAGCTATTAGTATATTTCTGAAAAAATGAAAAACATGTTGGAATATTTGTGGAATTGGGAAGGTATATTTATAATTTTGTAGAATATTACAATAAGTATACTATTTGAGAAGAAAATTGAGAGTTGGACAAGAGTTTTAAGTTCTATATAAATGGATAGGTGTAATGCAAGTCATATAATGGGTATTAAGTAATTTTGTGTTAAACAAACATATAAAAGATAATTGACTAGCGAGGTAAAACTAATGGAGTTTGTGGAAGAAATAAAAAGAGCATATAAAAAATTGAAAGCAAGTGTTTACTATGATAAAACACAAGCCGTATTGAGAAATGATATTGTTACATATGAATCTAGCGGGATAAAAAAAATAGAGTCGGATTTTAGTGAGTTGTCAAAAATGCTTCATAGTGATAGCGATGTTTGGAATGAATATGAACAAAAATTATTGTCTTCAATAAATACACTAACTTTACCTAAAAAACTTGAAGGAAAAAGTACTTCAATTATTATTAATGATTCAAATACTGATATTAGAATTAAAGATAATCAGTATTTTATTACTATGGATATAGAAGGACACTTGTTAGGAGTTTTATGGATACTGTATATTGGAAAGTATATAGATGAAGATATATATGAGTATTCATATGGAAACAGATTAAATAAAAAGTTAATGTCTGAAGAAACTCAAATGATAAAATTTACAAATAATTTATTCAAACCATATTTTACGCAATATGAAAGTTGGAGGGATTATGGACTTGAGAAGGCACAGGAACATTTGAAAAACTCAAAGGATGTAGTTATATTAACTATGGACTTTAAAAAATTTTTTTATTCTGTGCATTTTCAAGAAAAAAATTTTGAAGAATATTTTAAATTATATTGTGAAAGATCTGGTGAGTCTGAAGAATCTGAACAAAGTAATATTATTAAAAGATTAAATAAATTTGTGTATAAAGTATTAGTTAAATATAGTTCTTTGTTTAAGATGAAATATGCACAACGTGTATTTTTGCCAATAGGATTTTTACCATCAAATATATTGTCGAATGATTACTTAAAAAATTTTGATTCAGCTATTATAAATAGATGGAATCCATTGTATTACGGAAGATATGTGGATGATATTATTGTAGTAGATAAAGTTGAAAAAAATAGTGACATATTTAATTTAGTAAATGAAAAAGATTTAGAAACAACAGAAATAATAGAATATTTCTTATGTAATTGTAATGCAGATAAAGTCAATAAGTGTCCTAGGAATGCTCATTTGTTACACAAAAAGAATAATAAATATTATGTTAATAACACTTTTTTAGGACATTATAAGGGGAATATAGAAGTAAACAATGATAAGGTAAAGGTGTTTTATTTTAGATGCAATCACTCAGATGCGTTGATAACAAAATTTAAAAAAGTGATTGCGTTGAATAAGAGTGAATTTCGTTATATGCCTGAAGATGATAATATCCTGGAATCGGGTGATTATAGTGAAATATTTGAACTGCAATATTCAGATTCAATAAATAAATTATCTGGTGTAAAGGAAATTACGATTGATAAATACAGGTTATCGAAATTTTTAGGTAAGTATCTACGAATCGGAGGATTGATTAATGATAGGCGGGAATCAATGCTTATTGAAGATATTCTCAAGATATTTGATGAAAGGGCAGTAATTGAAAATTATATTTTATGGGAAAAGGTCATAGAAATACTAGTTATTAACGATAAATTTGAGATTATTATTGATTTTGTAGTAATAATATTGAAAAGTATATCAAATTTGAAATGTAAGCCTTTAACATAAATTTCCAAAATGCAGTCAAGTTTGATGAAAGTTTTGCATGCTGCAATATGTAGAGGGTTTTCATTAAATTGGGGTAATGAGGTTAAGCAATGTATAGATAGTATTTGTAATTTAGTTAAACAGAATAAAATAGAAGGTACATATTATATTTCAAGAAAATTTACTTATAACAAAATTATAAACCTACGTCAAGATTATTGTATGACACGTATGGTAGATAAGAACGCAATGCCAGCATTAATTGATATTATTATTGAAAGTAATAACTTTGAAATGTTTACGGATGAGATTAAAGTAAATCTTACAGTATTTCAAGACTTTATGAAATATGTAACCGAATTTGAATATAACAATATTAATTATTATTACTATCCTTATATGATTTCTCCCCAAGAATTACAGTTAATCAATGTTCTTTATTATATAAAAAATGTAGGTGAATTAAAAAATGAAAATAAATTGAAGAATCCTGAAGAACTTTTCAAAGTTATCAATTATAACTATAATAAACTAAACTTTAATATTAACAATGATGATGATAGAAATAATATAAAAGAAATTAATGTTCAAAAACTTATAGAAATAGATAATTATAATATATTTGCTATTAGAGTTGGCAATAAGTTGAATAAAGAAAAGATAAAAGTTGCATTGGGAAATGTAAAATTGAGCGAAATGAATTTTATTAATGTTTTGATAAGAAGTGTCCCTTGTCGTAGTTATGAACGTTATAAAAATCTTGCTGAGGTGGTTAAAGAAGCCATAAAAAATAAGGTAGATATGTTAGTATTGCCAGAGTCATACCTACCGATTGAATGGCTTTCTATTGTAATGTCTATTAGTGCAAGGACACAGATGGCTATTATTACAGGAATTGAGCATGTTGTAAGTGGTAAGTCAGTTTATAATTTTACAGCTACTATTTTGCCTTTTACATATGAAAATTGTAAATATGCTTATTTAAATATGCATAATAAAGTGGTTTATTCACCAGAAGAAAAATTTACAATTGAAGGTTATAGGTATAAGTGTGTTGAAGGGAAAAATCATGAATTATTTGTTTGGAATAATTTATGGTTTCCAGTATATTGTTGCTTTGAGTTCGCTGATATAAGAGCAAGAGCTATGTTTCAATCAATTGCCGATATGGTAGTAACAATTGAATGGAATCATGATGTTAATTACTATAGCAATATAATTGAATCATTAAATAGAGACTTGCATTGTTATTGTATACAAGTTAATACATCTAATTATGGTGATAGCAGACTTATAAAACCTTCTAAAACAGAGAACAAAGATATACTAAGAATAAAAGGAGGAATAAATAGTACAGCATTAATTGATGAAATTAATATAAAAGCATTACGTGATTTTCAAATTAAGGAGTATTCACTTCAGAAATTGGATAAAACATTTAAACCAACACCTCCATTTTTTTCTGCGGAAATAGTTAACAAAAAAAGGAATGGAAGTTTGTGGAGTGAAATTCAAAATATAATAGAAAAATAAGTTTCCCATTATTCATAAAATTGGACAAACTGTGTTTACAAGTGGAAATCAATTAAATTATAAAGGGTGATAGGATGGAATAAATAAAGGTATCTGCAAAGTATAAGTAATTTAAAAATATAACTGGATATATATAAGATTTGCTAACTTGTTAAGTGTATTCTTATTGTTAAAAGGTACAAATTGGTGACATTCTAAGAAAGAGGGATATTTATGAGACAAAATATAAATAAAGTATTATTAAATCATTTTAGTAACGGAGGTGGTGCTGCAGCTTATTTAAGGGGGGTAATACCAAGCTTGACTGAGGATGTTGAAAAATTATTTTCTACTCGTTCTGATATTAATAGGATTAAAGTGGCTGAGCTATTATCGGAAAAAATTTTATCTTTAACAGATTTTTCCGATTTAATACCACTAAGAGATGAGGTTGCGACATTAGAAATTAAACGACTTATTAATTATAGAAAACAAACTGACCACACAGCACATACGGTTTATTTATTTCTACTTGGTATTTGGGTTTATGATAATAACCATCAATTAAGAAAAATGGTTGACGATTCCATTAAGAGCAACAAAACTGCTAAAATGTTTATATTTCAATGGATTTTTGCTTCATTATTGCATGATGTAGGGTATTTATTCTTTGATTATAAAAATACAGATAACAAAGATTCATGGGGTAAATTTGATGATATGTTCAAGGCTAAATATATTCCAGACTATTTATCTAAGCGAATTGAGAAAAATAAGGATACTTTTCAAATGCTTTGTAAAGAATTTGTTGAAAAATACAACCCAAAACTTGTACATTCAGATAAATTAAGTACGAAGGCCCTATTGGACCAACTAAATAGTATTCCTTGGATTGAAGATATAATAGGAGAGAAATTGTCAGGATTACAGGTTTTATTGGCACATTTTGATATAAATAAAGAGTTAATAAATTTTGCCGAAGATATTGCTATTAAAGGCTATGATGGGAAAGGGGATAATCCACAAATAGACCATGCGATTGCCAGTGGATTAATGCTTTTGAAATATACATCTGTATGGTATTGGCTATATAAAAAAGCAAAAGAAGAATACCCAGATTTACATGAGGAGCTAAATAGTAACTATAGATACCCTAAGGAAGTTTTTATAAATCATGTAATTCCTGCTTGTAGGGCTGTCATATATCATAATATAGTAAAACTGCAATGTGATTACAATAAAGAGCCTTTATTGTACCTAGCAATTTTATGTGATGAATTACAGTTTTGGGATAGGTTCTGGTCGGGTCCTGAGTATATTGATAATTGGAAAAATGTAAATCACTGCATGGCAGAACAAGTTTATGCTAATGTTATTTCTAATGAGTTTTATGAAGAACAATTGCATATACTTATGCCTAAAGAACAATATAATAAGTTATCAAGTACATTAAAGGAAAGATTGAATGATTATGGCAGATTTGTTAAGTTAACAGAGTTGGGGTAATTTGGCTAAATGAATATAACTATATAAGGATAAAAGAAAGTATCGATATCTAGCATAGAGGTGATATTTAATCATACAATGAGAAACAAATAAAAATAGGATTAGTTTAGTTATATATATTATGAAGGATTCTTTGGAGAAACGGAAAATCGATTGATATATATAATTATATGATAAAAGATTAGGGATATGAAGAACCTCTAATAATTGAATTATATAAGGAGACAATACAAATGGCTAGTAATATAAAATCAGTAGAGGAAGCAATTTCTAAATTAAAGTGTGGAAATAAGGAGGCAACAGCTTTTTTGGTTTCTCCTAAACTAGCAGTGACCGCAAGACATGCAGTTCAAGAATACATTTTAAATAGTGAACCAATAGTTTTAGTATTTACAGACAAACAAAATGGAAAAATAACCATAAATGCTAAGCCTAAGAATATAGAACTTTCCATTGAAAAAGGACTTGATCTAGTTCTTCTTGAACTTGAAACAGAAGCTACCGGTATATCATGTCTATGCTTAAAAAAAGAGCTCCCATGTTCTGGCTTAGAATGGTATAGTTTTAGTTATTCTTTAAATAAACAGTCGGAGGATATGTGGATTAATGGTAAGATATTAGGGATAGTTGATGAGGATAATGTAAAAAGTTACAATATTAATTTGGAGTTGCAATCATCATTACAAAATTTTCAGGGGATATCAGGTTCACCATTGCTTCATGATAATTATGTTATAGGTGTAATTGTTACTGGATCTGTGGGTAACCCAGGAAGTATTAATTTAGGAGCTATTGATATTAGTCGTGCTTTAGAAATATTTTCACCCCAGGATATTGAAGCCCTAGAAAATGTCAAACATGATTTTACACACTTAGAAATTATAGACATAGATTTAAATTTACAGTTTTCCTCGACCCAGCATTTAGGAATCCTTTTTATGCAACCTTTTTTAGAAGTAGATGAATCATGTTACCCATATAAACTGTTAGATGATTCAAAAGATAGACAAATGGAATGTATCAATAACATACTAAACCTCTCGGAAAATAATAGTAAAAATGGGTTGAATAGGAATATAGATTTTGTTCTTTCACCGGAATACTCAATACCAGGCAAAGAAGGGGCATTGTTAATAATAGACAAAATGAGGAACTCGAATATACCTAATCAAGTATACATAGGATGTATAGATGGTCTGTTAAAGGAGGAATTTATTGATTTATTAAAAAAAAGTTCATTTGAAACAAATTTAAAGAACCAGATGGTTGGGTGGATAAAAAATGAAATTGCGGAGGCAACGTGGGTAAATACAGCAATAATAATTGTTAAAAGTAATGGAATAGCTCAGTACTATTTACAGCCTAAGTTAAGACCTTCTCCACTAGGAGAAGACAACAGAATGATGCTTGAGGGTAAATGGGTTATTATTTTTAAAACTAATGCAAAAAATCCAATTAAATTTTTTGTTTCAATTTGTTTTGATTGGGTGGCTATAACTGAAAGAAGGGAAAGTATAAAGGAGATAGCATGCGCTATTGAAAATGAAAAGTTAGAACATAGAGAAGATGAACTCATCCAATGGATAGGTTTCGTGCCACAATATAATCCCAAGCCATCTCATAAGGACTTCCTTATGCAAACAAATAAATTTTTATATGAAGAACCGTGGCTTAATATCCATAAAAAAAATGCCATGGTTATTATGGTTAACTCTGCTTCAAAAGATAATGATAGTTTTGGATTTAGTTCAAGTATATTTCCTAACGGTTATTACAAATATAATGATAAGTATCCCATGAATACCTATAGTATTATTCCAAGATTGGGGTTATCATCTTGTTATGAAGCGAGATTTAGAAACAATAAGAAAGCTATTCATGCTGTAGAATTAGTTTTACCATTGTCAACGATGCCTGGTTCTGGAACAGAAAGATATCCTTTTAATAAAGCAATTATTCATACAGTTGATGGACAATCGATAAGTGGTGATGAAAGATACCCAAATCCTCCAAGGCCCGTATGTGCATACAAAAAAATAATATGGGATTATGTTGAAAGTATTATTGGAAAAACTGACTTTGAGGCCAATATTAATAGTTGCAGTCTGGAAAAGTCGGAGAGAGACATAGGACATGATATTTTTAATGAACAATTAAATAAATGTTATACATGGGATGCAAATAAAACAATTAAAATATTTAAATATCTTTGCAGGTGGCAAGCACATAAAGATAATTGTGATTTCTGGAAAGCTGACTCAGAATGTAAAGCTTTCGGGAATTTTATATCTACTTTAGCGGCATTAAGATTTGCTGGTTTTCAAATATTAGATCCTAAAAGGCTTCATGGTAGATTAATTATTGGGGAGTGTAAGTATAGTATTATGGTTGTTGATTTAAAGAACCAGTGCGGCTATGCTGATCTACTAGATGATATAAAGTATGAAAAAAAGAAGAGATTATTATATGAGGAACCAGACGATAACATTTTAATATTTGCGACCGACAGAACTTACAAAAGAACACCTAGATTTACTGATACAGGTGGACAACTTGGTAATTACCTTAATACTGAACCAATACTAAGTAGTATTTTGGCTATGCAATTTAATTTAGGCGAATGTACAAGCATAGAAGATTTTAGAAGAAGGGTAACAGGAATGTTAGGAGGACAAGTGAATGAATAGTAAGATTAAACCTTTATTAGAGGACTTCCTAAAGGAGCATCAAGAATTTTTTAAAAAAGTTATATGGAGTGATTCTAAACAAGTAGCTATCCTCCCCAAAAATTCCCATGGTATCTTTGCACAAGATATTATAGAGCTTGCACAAGATATTATAGGTTTTGCACAACTAGATTCAGTTAATGAGCTGTATAATTCATGGAGGTTACTGGAAAATGATTTTGCAGAATACACTGAGAAAAGATTTTCTGGAAATTATAATAACTTATACTTAATTTTATTAATACCTAAAAGTATTTATAAGAATTCTTTGGGAATAGTTAGTGAGATTGAAAGAGATGAATTTAATTTTAGAAAGTTTGTTTTACCATTTGAAGGATCTACTTTTAATAATTGCATTTCAAGATTACCATTTATGGAGTTGCCTGTAAGAGAAACCTTTAGATTCCTACCTGAAACTGCAGAAAAGCTATTAAAAAATATAGGTGTGGACACTAGATTGTCTAACTTATTAGTAAAGAAAAGGTTTGAGGCGAACGATAGAAACAAAATAATTCAATTACTCTTTGAAAAAGTAAGTTATTCAAAACAAAACAGATGTATAGAAATCCAAAATCAGGATAAAGTTTCGAAAATTAAACCTAAAGGCGTAAAATTGAAATCATTAAAGATTAAAGGGTTTCGTCCGTATGCTACATATGAAGAATTTAATTTAGATGCAGATTTAATAGTCATAGCAGGGCCTAATGGCCTTGGAAAGACATCATTCTTTGATGCCATCGATTTTGTAGTTACGGGTGGCATTCAACGATTAGAAAATAAGAAGTTTGTTCATAATCCTTTATGCAATTTGAATTGTGAAAAAGATTGTTTTGTTGAATTGAATTTTTTGGCACAAGAAGAAAATGGTAATAACGAGCATAGTATTAAGCGTGTATTTGGCTGTGAAAGTAAAGTTTTTTTAGACGGGAATTTAAAAAAGGATAGAATTGAAATTTTACACAGGTTAACACAAACGGACTCAAATGAGCCGGTATCCAGGTTAGTGAAGATGTTCAGGGCTTCTCATATAATAAGTCAGTCTGAAACCGAATTAATAGACTCGTTACGCAAGAGCTCTTCACTACCAAAGGATATTTTAGGCAGAATGCTTTCGCTAGAGGATTATGTTCAAGCAGAAAATAGATGTATAGAATTATTAAAAGAAATTAATACTATGGTTCTTAAAGATAGAAATAAGTTAGGAATCTTAAAAAGTGAATTAGAGATAATTGAGGAAGACATTAATGTACTTAAGATAAATGAACAAAGTGAAGAAAAAATAGTGGATGTGACTAATAATAACCAACAGGTAAAAATAATTATAGAGAAATTACTTGAGGAAAAAATAATATCAGATAAATATAAGGAAGAAATTAATGTTAGTGAACTTAGAGAAATAAGTGCATCTATAGAGAATAAGGTTAACGAAGTTGAAAAAACGATAATTGCATTGCAGGAATTACAAAGATTAATCATTAATAGAGATGAAATAATCAAAGTTATTAATGAACAAACAGAACTGAACTCTAATTTAAAGGAAAAGCTTAAAGAGGCTAAAATAAATTTAAAACTTCTCAAAGATGATGAACAAGTAAAAAGGGTAAGCTTAACAAGAATGCAAAAAGAAAGTCAAGTGTTACATGAAACAATAAACCGGTTACGCGGTCATATAGATAATTCTTCAAAGCTGCTATTATTTGAAGAAAAATCATATGTTTCTCAAACAGTTATTAAAAATATTAATTCAGAAATAGAAAAAACTCAAGATATTTTGACTAGAGCAAATGAAGATATAGCAAAAAAACAAATTGAAATTGAGAATATTGATTACCAGATAAAAAGAGATACGAATCTTATTGATGAAATGTCAGATATCAAGAGGAACTTATCTAAACTACAAGAATCATTTAAAATTGTTGAATGTGAGGAATTGGAATTAAAAAATATTTCCATTAAAGTAAATGAATTAAAAAACAGTTTACTAGAACTAAAAAAGCAGCTAATTGATGATAAAAGTGTACAGGATGAATTGAATAACGAAATTAAAAGTAAGCAAGAGGTAAATAATGATTTTAAAAATTTATTAATTGGTATTAGGCAGCATATAAAATCTTCAGAATGTCCTGTTTGTGGTAAAAGTCATAATTCTTTTGATCAATTACTTAAAACGGTTAATGAGAGAATAGGAGATACACCTTATGATATCATCCAATGTAATAAGAAGTTAGATTTGATTTCGTGGAAAATCCTAAAATTAAATGATTCAATTTCAATAACTGAATCTAAGGTTAATAAGTATAAATTTCGAAAAGAAATTATAAAGAAGAATATTGAAACTGCTAATAGATTTATTCGGTCTTATAAAAATAAAACTATGAAAATTAATATTGATTTTGATGAAGTTGCAGCATCTACGAGTAATGATAAAATAAATCAGAAAATCTTAAGTATAAAAGATTTAACCGAAACAAAGAAAAAATTACTTATTGATATAGAGAACTTAATGAAAATTACTAATGAAGCCAAAGTAAATTTAAATAAACTAAAAAATCAATACAGTAGTGAAATAAATAGTTCGGATGAAATTAGAAAAATTATTAATAATCTTAAATCAATAATTATGGAGAATGCAAACTTTGCAACATTAAATAATTCAACTTTGGATAATAAACTAATAAAGTTAGAAAAAGAGATATCTTTGAAAGGATTAAAATATGAAAAAGAATTAGATTTACTAAATAATGTTCTTCTGGAAACAAAAAATCAAATTCAAGTGATTGAGGGTTACGAGAAACAAATACAGCAACTCAATTCTAGTTTAATGAGGAATGGAACAGCCATTGATAAAATTAAACGTTCATTTAATGTTTTGAATATATCAAGTAACGTTGAAATTGAAGAATTACAGAAACATATTGATAGTTATATCACACAATCCAAAACATTAAATGAACTTAACAAAAAAGTAATCTTTGAAGAAACAGTTTTAGAAGTAAGGCATAGGAGCATACATCTCAATGAACTGCAACTAGAAAAGAAAACAAAACAACAACAAATATCAGAAATTCAGAAAAAAATAAAGGACTCAAGACAGGCTCTAGCAATACTTAAGGTTTTTAAAGATAACCTACTTTCCCAACACAACAAGGCATTAAAAGGATATTGTACCGCAATACAGCCATTAGCATCTACTGTACTTAATAGACTTAGGCCTGTTTATGGTTTTGGTAATCTAGAACTTGATCCAAAAGATACGGCAGTCGTTGATGTGTTTATAAATCACAACCACGCCGCTGGCAATGATGATGAAAAATTACCTCCATTTATGTATTTGTCTGAAGCACAAATGAATATTGTTGGACTAAGTATATTTCTAAGTAGTACACTAACACAGACGTGGTCAGGATTAAAGACAATTATGATGGATGATCCGGTTCAACATTTTGATGATTTAAATGCTTATGCCTTTGTTGATTTGATAAGAGGGATGTTAATGTACAATAACGAGGATGAGAGACCCCAAATAATAATTTCAACTTGTGATAATAGATTATTGAGGTTGATGAGAAGAAAGTTTGCTCCATTAGAGAAAGTAGAAAAGGTAAAATATTATTTTTTTAAAAGTATAGGCGTAAATGGGCCTATTATAGAAACTAATTAGTTATTATTAGATTGTTTTATTTTGTTGCCATAGGGTTATATTGAGAATTAAGAAAATATATTTAGAGCCCATCCTAAAATAACTTCTTTTATCATACAATAATTAAATAAAGAGGATATTAGAGATGAGGGAATGAACTTTCATAAGCATATAACTTTGAGCATCTAAATATTACTTTTAAAGCTTCTCAAATCGTATTTTGTAATTACCATAAGGTTTTTTACTCAAAAATAAAAGTGGTTTTTCAAAACTTACATTGATTTTTGATTTTCACATAGCTTGACGAGGAGTACAGTTGGCAATAATAATAACGAGTGCAAATTGTCATGATGCACATAACAACTAGAAGAAATACTAGACTGAATAATTGTATATACACTAGAATTATAATTTCCCGTGGTGAGGAGAAAAAGAATAAAGAAAGAAATCCTAAATTTAAGGCTCGCTGTTGGACAGTAGAAGCTACTCAATTATGGATGAATCGCTTTACAAAATTATTGGCTACATTTGAAAAGTAAGATCCTTCTTATTTGGGGCTTACTAAGTTGTCATGTGGTTTTAGTGCTTTTAGAAAAATTCAAATTATTCAAAGATAGACTCTTAGTTAAGGAGTAATTTTGAAACAACCATTGATGCCATGAGGATTAATCAAAACTTTTTATGCTGATAACTGTATGCTTTATTAAAAAGTAATGTAAAAATAATATTTAAATGTGTTGGTGCTATTTGAATTAAGGTATGGGAGTTATTATAATGTTGATGATAAAATGATAAGAAACTTGCTAGGAGAAGGGAGTTGCGTATGAAAACATTAAATTGTGAATTAGATCTTGCTTATCCGCCTATTAGTAATCAAGAGGGAGTGTGGTTTTGGGAAGATGAGGAAGTTAGGGAATATGTAAAGTCTAGTAAAATATATATGATAGTACATCGAAAGCAATTAAAGTTTAAAGATGTGTGTTGGAAGCCAAAAGAATTTGGAGTAATCAAATTTAAAATTATCATGGGAGATATAGTTTCTCCAGAAATAAACCTTTCTATAAAATTTGCTATGGATTACAAGAAACAAACAGGAAATAGTGTTTATATAGAAATGGGAGATAAGTTAATTAGAATAACTGGAGGAGATAAAAAACATGTTATATATTGGGCTACTCCAGATATATTTCTAGATCAGTATTTTAAGGACAAGTTTTTATTTAAAGTTGAGGATGACTTTGATTTTAAAGTATTTAATAGTTTTGAATTATATTATGTGGCGATATCTAAAGAAAATGATAGCTTTTCTAGATTGTTTGGAAACGTCCATCATGGAAGGTTAAAAATATTATCTAATGAAACACAGAAAGAAAAGGAAGCAAGATTAACAGATGAACTAATGATTTTAATGTTTAATATAAGATATTTTAATATTAACACTGTAGATCACATTGGAAATTTGAATTACTACATAGATGATGATAAATTAGTTGTTGCTGATGCAGAAAAGGCATTTGTTAAATTAATGAATACAAAGTATAATGAGGTTAAATATGAAAAATATCCTTACAGTAAAGATGGATTATACACGACAGAATTAGATAGATATGTTTATTCTATAAATGAGGAAATTGTTATATATACAGATGAACTAGAATTTTCAGGGTCATATGGTTCAGATGAAATGAGGGATATAATTATGATTGAAGGGGATAGGGTAGAAATAATAAAATTTTGATTAAACTTTACTGTAAGAATGGATAAAGTAAGAAATAAAAGAATGGTATTTTAACCAGACTATTTTACAAAAATATTTTTTATTTTATAATATATTTCTTTAGATGGTTATAAGCCTTTAATATGAACAATTATATGACTTTATATAATTTTAAATTACATAACTTTTCTATGTGTTACCCAGTTCGTAATCAGTAGACCACAGATCCAAGTCCTATTGGTAGCATTAGTGAAAAGCTCGTAATATCAATATACAAGCTTCTTATTTTGTTAGAAATTACAAATTATATAGGGAATTTATAATTATTGAATATATAACTTACATTCCGCATGTAATTCCTCTACATTATGGAACAACAACCTTGATATAACATGTATTTTTATAAATTAATTCATATAATACAATATGTGTAAATGCAACAATTACACTTGTTGTAGACATTATGATGAAATATATTGATTTGTATTAATGTCTAATATATTCCTTGTTTTTAATAAGGGTTATTTGGTGATGAAAGGAATAATCTTATCCATAATAATGATCTTATGGATAAATCAATATTAAGAAATGTTAAATTTTACGTGCGGAATATAGGATATAATAATATGCATTAAAAGTTATTGGTGATGTAGTATTAATTGTAGTAATTTTGATTTAAATGTTGCTTAAATCCAGTAGTATCAATGGATTTAAGCTTTGAATAGTTCAAATCCCTCTTTCTCCGCCATAAAAGAGCGTCAATATTATAGTATTGACGCACGAAAAAGTCCAGTAATACTGGGCTTTTTTGCTCTTTTGATTGTGCAAATGTATCTTACTGGAGGGGATTCCTCTACCAAGGTTTATCATCAAGATGAGATTAGGGAAATTACCAGAAAAAGGCCCAAATCTTGTGCTTAGTTAATAGAAACCTTATGAAGAGGAAAGGCAGTACCATGATATTTCACATGTTTGTAATTGATAGTATAATCAATATAACTTAAAAAATTATAAATGGAGGAATATGTATTGAGGAAATATAGACATGCTATCTTTGATATGGATGGCACCATTATAGATTCTATGCCTGTATGGAAGAATCTCGGAAAAGATTATTTTACAAAAAAGGGAGTTAAAGCCCCAAAAAACTTGAATGAAATCATAAGTGCAATGTCTATGACAGAATCAGCCAACTATTTCAGAAAAGAGTTGAAAATCGGCGATTGCCCAGAACGAATTATTTTTGATATGAATCAATTAATTAAAGATAAGTATAAGTATGAAATACCATTAAAACCATATGTCAAAGAATATCTTTCATATTTACAAAGAAATAACGTAGTAATGTGTGTAGCTACAGCTACACCAGTACAATTGGCAGAGGTAGTACTGAAACGTCTGGAAGTGTTACAGTATTTTTCTTTTGTGGTATGCTGCGATGAGGTTGGTACAGGGAAAAGCAAGCCGGATATCTATTATCTTGCTCTAAAGAAAATGAAAGCAAGTATAGCAGATACCATAGTTTATGAAGATGCCGACTATGCAATCAGAACGGCAAAGAGTGCAGGTTTTTATACCATTGGAGTATATGATGAATATGCATGTGACTCAAAAAAAGAAATACAGTTACTTTGTGATAGATATATAGATTCCTTTCAATGTTTATTAGAATTAGACAGTCTATCAGCAGGAAATTAACAGCTGGCCTGGAAAGGTTCTTCCAATGTTCAGATGGAGATAAGCATTTCTCCATCTGAACCTCTGAATCACTTGATTTTTCCTGCTCCTTTACTGTATATTTAGGATATTAACTAATACTAATAATAAATATTTTTGTAATAGGAAATCTGCAGCTTACTGTAAGCTGTGTGCTCAGTGTAATGCCAAGTGCGATAATTTCATAGAACTTGTTATTTTGCTATTAAATTTTAATTATAAATGAAACCCATTATGTTTAAGTAAGGGGATATATGCATGAAATACATTAAAAAGAGAATATTATTACTCTTTTCCAAGGAGCCATAGTATACTTACATTTAATGCATCGGCAATAGCAATAAGTTCCTTGTCTGTAACTGGTCTTGTTTTAGATTCAATTTTGGATATTGTTGTTTTTTCAAGTTCTATGCCTCTTACGGCAAGTCTGGCAAGTAAATCATTTTGAGTTACTTTAGGTTTATTTTTAAGTCTTGCATATTTTACTCTGTCACCAATTAAATTTTTGTCTTTATTTTCAGTATGTCTCATCAAGATAATCCCCCAAAATAATCCTTTATTCATATTGATTATATGTGAGAAATAATGATATAATTTGCTTGTGGAGCAAGTTTGTTAATTGTATAGGGGGTTATATGGATAAGGATATAAAAATGAAGCGTCAAATAGAAGAAGTCAGAGAAACTTTAAATAATAAATTGTTACAGGACATTTTAAATAAAGAGACAATAAATATGGATACATTAAATCTAAGTTGGAAATTAGACAAATTGATTGCTGATTATATGAGGAAGGAAATTCTAGACAAATAGAGAATATTGTTCATTATCAACAAGATAAGAAGAAAGATATGAGGAATAAAATATTAGAAATTTGCAATGATCCTAAAAGTAAGAGGGAAATAGTTGATTTTTTAAAATTAAAAGATATACGTTATTTAACACAAAGGTATCTTAAGGCATTAATAGAAAAATGAAATAGAATTGAGAAGAATGCCAAAATATTTTGATTAAGGTATTTGTAGTAAGGTTATATATTCACATATAATAAACGATATTGTAATTTAGTATCGTTAGTGGTATTGTCATACTAAATAGTATAAAAAATATATAATGAATATTAATAGGATTAAGTACAATACATTAAAAATTTTATCAGAGTAAATAATTAAGGGAGGAGTAATTCTTGGTAAATAGTGATATTTATAATTTATTTAAGGAATTAATAAATTTACCTGTTGAAAATGAATGTGTGGAATTTAAAGAAGCAAAAAATGATTTTAGCTTTGAAGATCTAGGAAAATATTTTTCCGCGCTAAGTAATGAAGCAAATTTAAAAAATAAACGATATGCATGGATTATTTTTGGTGTTAAAGACAAAGGAAAACCAAGAGATATAGTTGGAACTAACTATAAGAATAATGCTGAAAGACTCCAGGCATTAAAAAAAGATATAGCAATGCATACATCCAATAATATTACATTTATTGAAATACACGAATTGGAGATAGAAAATAAAAGAATAATAATGTTTCAAATTCCACCATCTCCTCAAAGCGTACCTATGGCATGGAAAGGACATTATTATGGAAGAGATGGAGAATCTCTTGGAGCTTTAAATATTCAAGAACTTGAATTTATAAGAAATCAAAATATGGTGACGGATTGATCTTCGCTTATTTGTGAAGATGCAACAATTAATGATTTGGATAAAAATGCAATATTGAAAGCAAGAGAACAATATAAAATAAAAAATCCTAAGTTGGAACAAGAATGTGATAGTTGGCATGATGAGGTATTTCTAAACAAAGCTAAGCTGACAGTAAATGGGAAAATGACAAAAACAGCAATTCTTCTATTAGGAAAAGAAGAATCAGAACATTATTTAAGTCCTGCTGTTGCTAAAATATCATGGATATTAAAAGATGAAAGAAACATGGAAAAAGATTATGAGCATTTTGGCCCACCTTTTATAATTTCTGTTGATAGAGTGTTTGAAAAAATAAGAAATCTAAAATATAGGTATTTAACGGAAAATACATTATTTCCTACAGAAATAACTCAATATGAACATTTGTAATAAGAGAAGTTCTTCATAACTGCATAGCTCATCAAGATTATAATTTAGGCGGAAAAATAAATGTAGTTGAAAAACCTGATGAACTAATTTTTTCTAACTTAGGGAGTTTTATTCCGAAAACAATTGAAAATGTCATAGAAAAGGATTCACCAGAAGAATTTTATAGAAATCAGTTTTTAGCTAATGCTATGGTAAGCTTAAATATGATAGACACTATAGGAAGTGGAATCAAGAAGATGTTTATTATGCAAATGCAAAGGTATTTTCCACTACCTGATTACGATTTGAAAGTAGAGAATAGAGTTTCTGTTAAGATTAGTGGAAAAATAATTGATGAAAATTATACAAAACTATTAATAAATAATACAAATTTAGAACTAAAGTTGGTAATTGCGTTAGATAAAGTTCAGAAAAAGGAACCATTAAGCCAGAATGAAAGAAATACATTGAGAAAAATGAGATTAATAGAAGGTAAATACCCTAATATCTATGTTACATCTAAAATAGCGTCTGTTATGGAACAAAAAGCTCAGTATATAAGGAATAGAGGATTTGATAATGGTTACTATAAAGACTTGGTAATCAATTATTTAAATGAATATAAAAGTGCATCAAGAAAAGAAATAGATGATTTATTAATGGGCAAACTTCAGGATATATTAACTGATGAACAAAAATATAGAAAGATAAGCAAGATATTAAATGAGATGTCACATAAGGATAAAAGTATAAAAAATAAAAGTAATAGCACAAAAGCCTCGAAGTGGATATTAGTATAAAATTTCTTTTTCAATTAACTGTGAGAGAAAAGAAAAGGAAAAGAAAAGGAAAAGAAAAGGAATGTTTTTTGAAATTGAAATTTAATACATATTATATTCTACAATAGGTTAAGAAATATGGAATATAAAACGGATTGTTGCAGAAAGACAATAATTTATTTTATATAATGAAATCATAATTATATTACTAAAAAACAATAAGAATATGCTGACAATCCAAGATAAAAGTGAATTTAGTAAAGATAAACAATAATAGGTCTTGTATTTATAAGAAAAAATGGAAAAATAACTAACGGAGATTACTAAAAGCTTAATAATGTAAATAGAGATAGAGCACTTATTGACTTAAAGGATCTTATTAGAAAAGGCATTATAAAGTCTCAGGGCATAGGAAGTGGAACAAATTATATTTTAAGTCACAGCGTTAATGACATAAGTCAAATAAGTTTATTATGTTTTAACAAGTTGAAGGTACTTTAGTGCCTGAAACTAAAAACCGCCTGCTATGCGGGTGAGATTAAAT
>NZ_JBJHZX010000048.1:0-28878 GCF_045310515.1 Candidatus Clostridium eludens
CTTTTTCTAAAGTCTTTTCTATTATTGTTTCGTTGCTTTCTTGCTCTTCTACAATCAATACATCTCTGAGGCTCATTATCAAATCCTTTTTCTTTGTAAAAATCTTGTTCGCTTTCAGTAAATACGAATTCTTTTCCACAATCTTTGCAAACTATCGTTTTATCTGCCATTTATACATACCTCTTTCTTTTAAAATACCCCCTAACGGATGGACACAATATGTCTAAAGAAAGGTTCTGCATAGTTCCTTATCATATTCTTGTTAGAGGGCGAATTTATTATAACATTCTTTGGAAATACACAGGATTAATTTTTTGTAAAACAATGGTTACCTTTTATGTCCGACAATTAATAATAAATCAATACAATAAAAAAACAAAACCTAGCGGGAGTTCCCAATAGATTCTTTTACTATATTTACTTATAAAAATTATATTAGCAATCCCATATTTTGTTGTTTTTCACAAAATCTAAAATATTTATTACATGGGTTTCACATCACTACGCCATTTTATGATCATAATTTCGAAGTATTATTTTCTTACAAAATAAATTTACATGAAATAAGTACCATACAATAAATATTTTAGGAGGTAACCAAAATGATAAAACTAAAGTATAAATTAATTTCAGCTGCGATGCTTGCAGCACCATTACTAGTAAATACAGGAATTGCCACAACAGTTCATGCGTGTGCTAATACTCAACCTATAAGCTATAGCCAAACTTGTTACTCTTTTGATAGTCTTGAAGCTAAACTAAATGCTTTAGTGGCAGAAGGAGTTATATCCAAAGCCCAAGAAACATCAATATTGGATCAGTACTATTATGGTCGAATAGGTTCTAGAGCAAATTTAGACGCTGAACTAGATGCTTTAATCTCATCAGGAGTTATACCTCACGGTAAAAAAGCACCAATATTAAATGCATTTGCTGGTTGGGGTTCTAATTGGTATATAGCAGTACCTAATAGTGGAGGACATAGTACTTCAGCACCATTACCTAATGGAATAAACCACAATACTCCATTACTTAACGGAATAAGCCACAGTACTCCTCAACCTAATGCAATAGGTCAACCTAGTGGCATAAACCATAATACTGGTGCTCAGCCTAGTGAAATAAATCACAACGGTGGTAATCTTAATAAAAATACCTCAAAACCTAGTGGTTCAAAAGCTAACGTCCAAGCACCTAGTGGAGTTAATCAAAATACTCCACAACATAGCAAAACCAACCGATAATTACACGAAAGATAATTCGTTTTTAACATTTTTAATACCTTTTAAATGGAGATACACTTATGTGTCTCCATTTTTATATTATTTAATTTCTGGTTATGTCTGGTATTAATATTTGAAATTTACTCAATAATAGTTTTATGCTTCCTTATCAAATTCTTCAAACTCAGATAAAAGAACATCGTCCTCTAAAGTAACAACAATATTGTTATTGCTTACAGCAAGCTCTTGTTTATCTCTCCATACTGCTGGCTTTCTGTTCTTTAACCAGAATATTTGAGCTGTAACACTTGGCCTTTCAAATCTTCTAACAGTGACAACATCACCTTTATTGGTTACGACTTCTTCCTCGTATTCAAAACCTAAAGCTGATTTAAGCAATGCGTTTTCTACTGCTAGGTCAACTACTTCTTTTCCTTTTTTTAGAGCCTCAGAGAACTCGGAATATTTCTTTTTATACTCATATAACGTATCTGCGTTAATACCCAAATTATGTGCAATTTGTTCATTCGTAAGTCCGTCTCTTGCCCATCCTTCAACTAATATCAAATTTTCTTTAACATCATCCCATTTCGATTTTCTCACTTTTATCCCTCCTCAATTTGAAATATTATAGTAATGCTATAAAGCCGTATTACACCACTTTAAAACCGTTTTACCGATAAAGTATAGTGATTTACATTCCCTGTTTTATTCTTTAAATATAAACGATTTGCAGGCTATTTTTTCTTATCTCCTGAGATAACAGTATACCCCGGATATCTTTATTTGAATATTTCAGAACACTTTTAAGATGTTTTTCTGCCAATGCAATAATTTCATTATGCTTCAATACATCACTTCATCACAATAAATATCTGGCAGCAAAACTCATTCTCTCTATTGTCCCGGGGATACTGTGGACTGATTGCCTTCTTTTTTGAATGTACACTTCTTTTGCCTTCGCTGCTCCCCAAGGCGATCTTCTTATTTTACCTAGAGCTGTATGTTCAATATTGTTAATCATAGATCTAGTGACATTGTATACTTCTCCAATCTGGCCACAAGTCATACACTTGCAATTGTCCCAACCATAACGGAGCTTTAATATTTCCCTTTCCTTCAAGGTATTATATTCGCTCATAACTTCTTCAAGTTCTTTATGCAGCTGCTCATTATATATTTTATCCTCAACATTCTCAAAGCTATAGTCTACACCTTCTATATAATCCATAAGTTCAATATCCTCGTCATCACCAATAGGGATATTAAGACTTGTCTCTTCATTTGTGTTATTACTTTTCATGAACCTGTTCATCTTTTGATATATCCAATAAACAGCATACGTAATAAATTTGCATGGCTTTTCAATATTGAACTTATATTTATCAGCTGCAGTAATCAGTCCAATAAATCCTTCCTGTTCCAAATCCTCTTTATCTATCGAATTAGTTTTTTCAGTATAGAACTTATTGGCCAGTTTATAAACTATACCTTTATTAAGCTCCACAACCTTATTTAACGCCTGTATATTTCCACTTTGATATAATTGTACTAATTCTTCATTAGTCATGTTAAATCACCTTAATACTCAATTTAATGGTTTTATTGTGAGTGGATTAAAATTTTACATACTATGCCTAAACTCTTATTTACTATAAAATAAGAAGCACGGAAACCAGCTCAATCCAATTAATGGATTCACTAATTTCTCACCCCTCACCACATCTGAGTTGCCAATGTACTTCTTGACATAGTTTGTTTACGCATCTTTCTTCCAATTTCTTTCATTACAATTTGAGCTATTTCTTCTGCTGATTGTCCTGGCTGAGCATTAATAACAATAGCTCCAGCCTCTATAGTTACATTTCCTGAAGAAGAACTACCGCCATTAATTATATCTTCAGCTTGGCTTAATAGCTGCTTTGAACGATTGTTTCTCTTTAGTGGTATTGCCATTTCTGCCACTTTGCCTTCCCCGAAGATTGAGGGTTGCGTTGCTATACCCCCATTTGCATAACCGACGTAGCCTCCACCACTCGCCATGCTTCTTATACCTGGTGTATTGAATATAGAACCATAATCATGTTGAATAAGTTTTATTCCGGTTGCTATATTACTTATAGGATCATAAATGTTATCCATGCCAGGCAAATGATAGTCCGACATGTTTTCATCAATTAATTGCATAAGTCCTTTACTTGGATGCCCTGCAGCTGCGTTACTATCCCAAAGATTTATACTCATTGGATCACCGCCAGATTCATGTTGAATAAGGGTGGCTAGAGGACTGAACCAATCACTTGAAACACCGGTTAATGCCATAGCAGCTGTTATCCATCCACTTAGATTTCCACTGACTGCACCACCTGCTGCGCTTGTCATACTTCCTATCCAATTAGTAACAAAGCCTTCCATATCTTTTGAACTCATACCATTTACAAGACCCTGCATGAGATTAGTTCCCATGCCATACATAACCTTAGACGGAGAATGTATACCAAACCCACTCTTAAACTGCTCTATTACCTTATCTGTAAGAGTCTTAACTATATTTACTAAATTATTAGTACTGTCTTGAATACCTTGGCCTAACTGCTGAACTACCTGCTGACCATAGGTTAAACTTTGAGTTCTTAAGTTTGTAAATATAGTTTTTACATTTGTGCTCATATTGGTAGTCGGCGTAGTTACAAGGTTTGTATTATCTGTAATGCCTTTCCCGAATGTTTGCAACATATCTGGACCATATGAGGCCGCGTCGCTTAATGGCCCTTTATCTGGTACGCTAAAATGAATTAATTCCTTTATTTTTGTAGCCATATCCGTTACGGCATCAGTTACGGTTTTTGTATTATTATTAATACCTGTTGCTAAATTTGTAGGGATGTCTTGCCCCCATTTAGTGGCCTGGTCTGAAATTCCTGAACTGCCACCACTATTTAGTATCTGTCCTATTTTATTATTGGGAATTATCTGTGAGCCTGATGGCAAATTTAATAATTCTGGACCTTTTTCTCCTATCCATGTCAGACCTCCAGACCAGTTGTTAGTGCCTTGTGCATTTCCGGGTATACCAGTTCTGTTTACAGTTGTTAAATCAATTCCTGTACTTTTCCCGTTAGAACCTTTAACTGTAACCGTTCCTGTTTTTTGAGTGCCTGTTGCGTCGCTCCACTTACTCAACCAGTCTATTGCAGTTTTAATTCCTTCTGCAAGATCTTTAAAAATTTTTACTGCCGCCCCAACTACATCAAGTATTATGTCAAAAGCTCCTTTGACTATTTTGCCTATGACCGGAAAGGTTGGAGAAATAAAGTCCCACAGAATTTTTAAAATTGGCAATAAATCTTGTGAAAATATAGTCCAAGCCGTAGATACAACATCAACAATGATTTTAAACACATTTGAAATAATACTTTCAATCTGGGGCATATGTTGTTTAATCCAGGAAAATAAATCAGCAAGTATAGGCAGTATATTCTTTTTAAAAAAATTCCAGACCTCTCCACCAACTTTAATGATTTCTCGGAATACAGACGTAGCTACCTTTTCTATCGCAGGCATATTGCTAACAATCCATATAAGTAGTTTTTCAAATATAGGTAATATGTAGGTATTTACAAACTTCCATATACCCTCAAAGGCTTCCGTGATAGTCTTTTTCATATTACCAAAGTTAGATGTAGCAAAGGTTTTTAAGCTATCCCAAATAGCAGTTACTTTAGTTCTAAAATCTGAATTAGATTGCCAAAGTTTCACAAATGCCAGTACTAGGCCGCCTATAACAAATATGATAATGTTCATTGGTGAAAATAGTCCCATAAATGCACCACCTAGAGCTCTTAAAGGTGCAGTTAACCATCCAAATACTTTACCTAGGGCTGTTGAAGGTCCGAGGAACTTACTAAATAAAGAACCAACCTTGCCCAGAGAACCTGATATTGTGCTAATTAGTGGTTTAACTAAAGTTTGACCATTCATAAATGTAGCTAGTATCGGACCTGATAAAGGCTTTAACATTTTTAATCCTGCAGTTGATAGTACTTTTCCTAATGGACCTATTGCTTTACCTAAACCAGTTAAAGGAGTAAGCAACCAACTTCCTATTTTGCTAAAATTACTTTTACTAATAATTCCTAATGGATCAACTAATCCTAATAAAGCTTTTTTAACTAAACCTAATCCTCCTGCTAATGATCCAGATTCTTTAAGCCAACCAAAAGCACCTCTTAACACTAACAATGGTCCTATAACTAAAGCCGTTGCTGTAGCAAAAGTTAAAAACTCAGCAGCTAATTTTGCTATTTCCGGATGTGCCTGTGAAAATTCTTGTACTTTATTTACAATATTATTAAGCTGCATAAAAATGGGATTAAGTATTTTTGCCAATGCTAGCCATATGTCAAGCTTTATATTACTTATGTTGGTACTAAGCTGCATCATCTGTCCTTCAGGAGTTTTATTTATATCCTCCTGCATCTGGCTTATTGATTTCATGTCTTTCATTTGTTTTTCAAGTGCATCCAGTTGCTCTTTACCTCTAGGAGAAGCTAATATTTCGGCTATACCCATACCTTGTTGACCAAAGGCATCATGAGCGAGCTTTGCGAATTGCTCTGGATTAAATTTATTCCTTGCTTTAGATAATTGATCAATTAAATTTGCAACACCCTCAAATTGACCGTTTTTATCATATATCGTATTCGCAAGTCCTAATTGTTTTAATGCTGCTGTTTGCTTACTATCCTTATTTCCACTTCCACTCATTAGTCCAGGGATAGTTCGGAGTATCATGTCTGCCGATTCTGTACCGCCAATACTACCAGCCAACCCAACTCGGTTTGCCAATGCTGACATCATAAGCATATCATTTGAGCTTACATTCATTCCCGAAGTCCTAGATGCCACATATTTAAACGTATCTGCAAATTGGCTTGAATCACCTGGTTGCAAAAAAGTAGCTTTATTATACTTATCTAAAAAACTTAAGAGTTGTTTTGGGTCATAAGCTCCAACAGTATGAGCTGCTTCCACTGCCTGTTGAATAGAAGTATTAGGATCAGCTCCTTTACCAAGCTTTTGTACTTCTGCAAATTGCGTAAAAACTGGCAATGTAGTATTTAACTGGTTAGTGTTCAATCCAGAGGTAGCTAGAAGCTTTGCAAAATCTTGCGTTTCACTTATTGAGAATATTCCTTTGCCAGAAGAATTACGAATAGTATTATTAATTCTATCCATTTGATCCGCGGTTGCTCCTAATGTATCTTTTATGATAGTGGCTTTTGTTATAAAGTTATTGGCTTGCTCAACACCGTTTTCCATTACATGAACTAAGGCGGCACCAGCAAGCGTAATGGCACCCCCGGCAAAGGCCATATTTTTGAAACCATTCATTCTTTCCTGGACTGCCTTAGTCTTCTCATCCAGAATACCTAACTGCGTTGCCATGGATGCGATGGGTCCACTCATTCTATCGACTGCTGAAAAATACACAGCCAGTTCATAAGCTTTTTCTAACACTGTTTACCATCTCCTTTCATTTGTTACTGTCAATTGTCTTTAATATAAACTTCATACCCCTATGCTCTGGAAGCACGGTGTCTATGTTTTTCAATAAATCTTCCCTTACGCCAGAATCTTCCTTAAATCTTTTTAAATAATAGTGATATAATGCTGTATAAAAAGGGGCATCAACTCCTGGCGCAAATTCTTTATCGTCTCTAATTTCAACACCATAGTAAAAAATTAGTTCTAAAAAAGTAGATTTCTTTTTTGTTTTTACTATAGACGCTATTCGTTTATATGGAATGCCCATTAAAAGAGCGAATTCAACATATGATGAAACTCTTTCGTACAGCACTAATGAAGTTACTAGTGATTTACCTACCCTTGATAAACCATCTTCCAGGGCTTTCACATCTTTATGTGATTTATTTACATATAATTTATTTGCTTCTTCTAATGTAGATATGCTTTTTTTCACTTGATTTTTAGTCCGTTTCAGCTCATTGCTGAGTGAAATTTTATTCATATATAATTCACCTCCAGGTATTTTATGATACTATAACACTAATACATCAAGTAAAATCAATGTTTCCAGGATAGCTGTCCATCTTCACCAAGTACTAAAGTTGGAGATTTCGGTTTTAGTATTTCATCTGTACCAAGAGCTTTTTGAATAATGGTAAATTGCTCTGTTAGCAGTTCCAAGCATTTGAGTCTAACCAGTTTAGATGCTTTTTTCGTGTAAATACAATCCTTGCAGATATCTGTAGACCATGTCTCATCTTCAGCAAAAGGATAACACGGAGTTCCTTCTATTTTGCTGCATTCGTCCAAAGCATTTTCTATACTCAGATCAATCCTTTCTTGTATTAGTTGCCTTTTTTGTTCAAAAAATATTGATATAGTACCACATATAAATCCAGAATCTTCAATGACGGGGGACATCTCTACCTTTTTAATACAGTTTTTATTTATGATTTTTCCATTTATTTCTATAAAGTTATTCATTTAAACTTCCTCCTCACCTAAGTTTTATTATAGTGCCACTTCATATATATCCTTGCTTACATACAACCTATCTTCTAGCCTACTTATTCCATCAATCATTTGATTCATACTGTGTTTTTCACTTGCCGGTACAGATACATAGGACTGATACATTGCTACCAGTAAGAAAGTAAATTTCAATGAATTCCGGTTTATAAACATGGTATGAACGAATGTTATATTGTCTATTTCCCTATCCCTAGTACATACTTCTCCCATTAAGCAGCTCAAATTATATTTTTTCTCAATTCTTAGAATAACATCATCAATTTTTCTTATATTCATATCATTTATAGTTAATTTTTCCGTATTGTTACTCCTTAGCTTAATTCTCCCTTACGAGTACCCTTTCTTTGGGTACTCGGGTACTAACTTGGGTACCGTCTCAACGCCAGTAAAATCAATGCATTAAACTCTAAAAGTACCCAAGTACCCATCTTTTTGCAAAATTATTATCATTTCATTTATGCACTATATGTTTTTTTATTTTTCATTTTAAACTAATATTAATAAAACTTGGGTACTTGGGTACTTTTTAAAGCTAATCCTTTTAATATCAATGCTTTGAGTGGGTACCCTTTTTAGTACCCTTTTTTTATGCCTTGGGTACTTTGGAAAGACAATTTTCACCAGTTTCATTTAATTTGATTCCTAAAAATATATTTTTAAATTTACTATTATTTTTCTTGAATTGATTTTTGTATTGGAATCCTCTTTCTTGAAGTAACCTATTGGCATCTATTTTGCCACATTCATGTTTTGCTTCTCTTTCGTCGATCCCCAACTCATATATACAATATCCTATATATGAATCATACAGATTTTTCAGTGTATCAAATTCGTTAGGGCTTGGCTCGGTACAGTTGAGTAGCCAATTTTCAAAGTAGCTATTGTCGGCTATTACACTTGTCTTGATAAACTGAACTTCATTTGGAATCTGTAGTACATAATCATTTCTTAATAATTTAAGCAATCCATCTAGAGCAAAATTAATAACTTCGGGCATTTCATTTTGTATTATCTTATCTACAAATAATGGGTCATCCTTCGCAGTACCCCTTATTTTCCGCTTGAATTTAACAAAATGAAGTCTATCAAATATTGCATTACTTTTGTCATTTATTTTAGGTATATCATTAAGCGCCATTATCACAGCTAAATTTAAATTTAATAGTACAGGATCTTTGTTTTTCTTATCCGACGTAATGCTCTCTCCGAAGATTAGTCTCTTCAACCTGCCACAAGTTTCTAATTTTTTCCCAGAATCTTCTGTATTTAATATACATTTTTTAGTAACTAAATACGCTAGTGCAAACCTATCTTCTTCTATAGTTTTTAAATCATAGGAGCTATACAAATCACCCATCATGGCTTGTAGTGGCTCGATAAACGAACTTTTGGCAGTTCCCTTTCCTCCTACTACAATTAAAGCCGCTTTCATTTTATGTGCATTGGGCATTAAGCAAGCTCCAGCAAACTGCTGCAAAAATTCAACTATTTCCTCATCATCATATAAGGCATACTGTAATCCTTCGTAATAGCTTGACTTTTTATATTCGACTTTTTTAAAATCATAATTAAATTGATTGATTGTGATTATTTCCGGTGTGTGTTCTAACATTTCTATCCCGTCTTTAGTTATTTTTAATAAACAATTTTTAAAATTAAGATATTGATTATCAACCTTCACTTCTTTTATGACAGTTTCCATTATGTGACCTAATATTTCATTTTTAATTCTGCTGGTATTGAATCTATCTTCCAGATATCCGCTTACCAGTGCTTTCATTTCCAGTTCATTAAGCAATTTATAGTAACCAGTCTCATAATGGAAAAACCCTTCATTTTGCGTAAAAATTATATCTTCACACTTTAATATCAATCTTGCTAGTTTTACTGTAATTAACTTACTGCCACTGATATATGTATTTGTTGGTCCAGTTTCTCTTATGACATCCATGAAGGTTTGTTTGTCCAAATATTTCAAATTCAACAGGTCTGTTATATCCTGTCCAGATTCTTTTGCGTATTCTTGTATTGGGAATATCTTAAATGATTTTATGTAAGGCCTTAATCCGTTTATAACTTCATTTTGGTATCTCTGTCCCGGCAGGTCATTATCAGGAATGATTATAATATTTTTATTCTTAAATAGACGACAAATGTATTTATCATATTTAAAGCCCTTCAGGCTTGTTGCAATTAGTCCTAACTTTATAAGAGAATCTGCATCTTTTTCACCCTCTGCAACAAAAATAATATCAGACTTGCTTCTAGCTAATTTGTATAAATTATATGGGAGTTCTTCTCCTTTTCTCCTGCATTTCACCTTATCATCTATGATGGAATAATATCTGCACTGCTTCCCTTCACCTGTTTTAAACTTCACTTTGTAATATTTGATTTCGTTTTTCAAATTTCTATATTCGTATTTTTCAATGAATTTAAAGTCTTTCATTTCTCTTATATGTTCAAGTTGCCATTTTATAAAACCTATAATATCCATATATTCAATATCTTTTAATTCAAAGTTAAATCCCTTATCATTCAAATATTTTACAGCTTTTATGTAATCAAAATTTTTATATTTTACTAAAAAGTCAATCACATCACCATTTTCCCCACATCCGAAGCATTTAAATTTTTGCTTTCCATCTTTTCCATAAATTTTAAATGAAGGTGTTTTCTCTTGATGAAAAGGACAGCAAATGCTATTGTTTCTATCAAATTTTAATCCTGTTTCAAGTTCTATTATACTTTTTAGTTCTTCCACTGCTCCCACCACGCTTCTTATATTTCTTGTATTTATCTAAAGAAAAGTTCTTCAATTGACGCTCCAAGTATTTTACTAATTTTCTTCATTTTTTCAGGTCTTGGGAGCAATTTCCCTCTTTCGTAAAGTGATATAGATTGTCTTGATACTCCAATTGCAGCTCCGAAGTTTTCTTGATTATATCCTTTTTCAGTTCGTTTAAACTTTAATAATAAGCCTTGTCTCATTTTGCATCACCTCTAAATACAGCAAATAATATTTGATACTACTAATATAATATTCAAAATATTATTTGTCAATCATCCAGTTTAAATTTTATTTTGACAAATAACACTTTCAATGACATAATAATTCTTAGGAGGTGTCGACTTTGTTCAGAGATAATCTTAAAGATATAAGGAATAAGAAGAATATAAGTCAAAGAGAACTAGGGAGGCGTATAGACAAGACTGGTCAATACATATCTTATTTAGAAAATACGGAAGACTCAAATCCTAGTCTAGACGTAATATCTGCTATTGCCAAAGCTTTAGGAGTTTCAATAAGTGATTTAACGGAAAATGCTGAAATTAAAACAGCAAAAGAGAAGAAAGAACGTCAGGATATTTTGAAAAAATTAGAAATTAAAAACGATACGGATTCACTACCTATAGATGAAAAAGCATGTATATTAAAATCTATAGATAATTTGCATGATGCTCTAATAGAATTTTTTATATCAGGCGCAGCAGCACATAATATTGAAAATTCTAGTTTGAATGGTGAAAAAATAACAATTAAAGCCCTTAATGACTTTGCAAAGTTCTTGAATGTTGTTTCACAGCTATATAAAAACTCTGCCCATGAGTGTACAATGAATGGCTTAATGGCAAGTATAAGCTCACTCCAGACTTATACCTTTATGAATCAGACTCAAGACCCAATAGATAACCCAGGTCTCGCTGATGTTGAGAAAAAATTGAATGAAGCTCACGACATATTAGACCATACTCGTAGTGCATCTAAATTGAAAAGTTGCCTGATAAATTACTTAATTTATATGGGGAGAAATTATGCCCCTAAGGACGAATTAATATGAGCCTTTCAAGTAAAGTAAAACCATGCCCTTTAGCTTCCAAGATAAGTCAGAACTAAAGGGCGTTTATTTTCTAGTATTCATTAAAGTATTTAGGCTCTATGCCTGCTCTCAAAACATTTCTCATAACTTCCACTACAGTTTTATCTTCCTCTACAGCTTTTCTCTTCATGGCTTTAATTAAATCCTTAGGCAGCGCATATGTACGCTTTTCCAGTTCTTCTTTTGACCTTGGCCGGCCTATTTGTACTTGCTTATCAGGCATACTACCAACCCCCTTATTAATATTATATCATGATTTAAACAACTTAAAATATAATTATATATTAAACTTTAAACAATACAACTTCGCTAAATTTCCATTTAGCGAAGTTGTGAGATGATACGAAATGCCCATTTAGGCCTTGACTTTACTGGGTTTACGGTATATTATCATAATTTCAATTTTACTTATAATTGTTTTGCAGGTCTAATTGAGAATGCTAAATGAGAATTTCTAAACAGAAATGTAAATATAAGCTTTAACATTAAACCTTTCATAGAACCATTTTAAAGCACTTTTATATAATTTGGGTATAAATGTATGCTTAGTCATCTAAACCATCCTTAGTAGCCTTCTATGGCTTTCTTGAAATCATTCTTCTTTATGGAGCTATAAAAACGGGGTATGATTTACAAAAAATTACATATAATACACTTGGATACTAATATTATGAAAGATGGTGTTAGAATCAATAAATGTATTTCAGTAATTATAAAAAACAGTAAATTAGCAGAAGAGAGTAAAGGCAAGGCTGGACACGGAAGAACTAAAAGAATAGAAAGTATAACTCATATGAGTGAAAAAATTAAGTGTTTTAGAGATACTCTAAACCATAAGTATTCTAAGTATGTGGTGGATTTTGCAATAAAAAATAACTGTGGTTGCATTCAAATGGAGGATTTAACGGGATATAGTAACGGTGTTACAGAAGCTTTCTTAAAAAATTGGAGTTATTATGATTTGCAGCAGAAAATTAAATATAAGGCAGAGGAATGTGGAATAAAAATGAACTTCGTAAATCCTAAATATACATCCTTACGTTGTAGCTCCTGCGGTAATATACATAAAGAAAATAGGAATTGTAAGAGTAACCAGGCTAAATTTGAATGTACCATTTGTAGGCATAAAGAAAATTCTGATATAAATGCAGCTAGAAATATTTCTCTGCCAGATATAGAAGATATAATAAAAGAACAATTAAAAAGCAAATAATTTTCTAGGTATTAAAGGGCAACTTAGTGTCCTAGAATCGAGTAGTACCAACAATCCTAGCTATGTTAGTATGGCAACTCTCGGTAAGCCTCAACTCAGTTGAGAAGCTCTGTGCAGATGCTAGTAATAGCAAGGCGTATAGAAACATATCAAATTTAAAAATGGCTAAAATACTGTGGTTAGGAACTAACGTAAGATATGTTTAAGTCTGTCATCTATGTCTACACCACCCTTGCCACCAATTGTTAGGAGCTAACGTAAGATATGTTTAAGCAGAACCTGGCTTTTAGATAATTCAGCAGTTACCATAGTTAGGAACTAACCTGAGATATGTTTAAGGTACCAGTTAAATTCCATTATGCTTAATTGGAGCGTTAGAATGAAATTAGAAAAGTCTTTTTTAAGGCCTCGGAAAACTCGGAGGTATTTCTCTGCCTTATAAGTTTCCATAAAAATCAGAAAAACCAAATTGGCTTCTAAGAAAGTTATTGAAATAAAAGCAAAACTCCCATATCATGCAGAGAACGATACGGGGGTTTTTAAAAAAATAGCTTTTTATTTTTATCATCTTAAAATCTTCCTGGCAAAAGCAACTGTAAAATAGGACATTAAAAATACGCCTATGAATGATTCTATAACTGCAACCACTGCAATAAAGCATGATTGCGGGGAAATATCTCCATAGCCTACTGTAAATGATGTAATTGCACTAAAATAAATTGCTACTATAAACCTTTCTAAACATTTTGCTATTGGCCCGTTTCCAAATTCAAATTTTGATGAATAAATACCTCCTAAGAAATATATAACCCCAAAGCTAAGGATACTTAAACATAAAGTCCTAAATATTCGCAGTGGAGCTGTAGCATATGATCCGATATAATCAAAAACAAACCATCTAAAAGGATAAACAATGCGCTTGCATATTCTTTTAAAACCCTTATCCCGACCATTTTCGTTAGAGAATTCCGATTTAGCTTCACACCTTCTGTATTCAACATAAGCTGCATCTTCATCATCGTATTGGCCTATTCTATTAAAATTTTCCTTAAGCATTAGAAATTGCTTTGCAACTGTATGATGATACAGTTTATGTTCTTTTGCATAATTGTATATTGCCTCTTTTATATTATTACCTTTCCAATCAAGAAAAATTTGGCCAAGATTTTTGGTATTTGTGAGGCAAAGTGAATTGAACTCAACACCTCCTAAGTCTAATGTTTTTTCACTAAATGTTGCAAACGCAAAGCTTGTTTCTCTACTAAATCTTACTTTGGAAAAATCTGTTTCTCCACTGAATTTTGCGTAACTAAAGTCCGCCTCTTTATTAAATTCTGCCATATAAAAGCACACTTCTCTCCTGAATTTTGCTCCATCAAAGTATGCTTCTCCTAAGAATTTCGCTTCATCAAAGTACGCTTTTGAATGGAATTCTCCTCGACCAAAATCTACTTCTTCACTGAATGTGGCATAATCAAAGTATGCGTATCTGAAGAATGATGTCTTATTAAAGCTTGTAGTACAATCAAAAAAAGCACCTTCACCTAAGAATAAATTTATTATATTCATGCAGTCTAATACCAAATCGCTTACATAACATTCGTTTAATATTATCTCTTCTCCATATTTTATTTTTTCAATTATCTCATCTGCTATAATGTAGCCATATTCTTTAGTAGTAATAGCACTTCCATCATCATTAAGAAATTTAATTTCTGTAGAACTATTATATCTTATTGTTCTTTTACCATCTATTGTACCTTTAGCATTTAAGAGCACCACTTCATTTAAAATAGATTTATCCTCACATATTTTTACATCATATTTCATCTACCATCACCCCACAAACATACAATATAGAAATTGTAACAGATTCTTTGGTTTTACAGGATATAGCAATGCAAATATCATGAATTATTTATATAAGCGTGTTTAATTTTGGGGTGCTGAAATGGGTCTTTATAAAGGTGTGTTTCTCTGCATCATTTCGATATATTACCAAAAGTGGTATACTTAAAAGAATCATATGGGGGTGTTGGTAATGAATATAACAGTTAACTTTTTATCCGGTAATCCTGTGGGAGGGGTTGATTATAAGCAAACCTACAAGATTGAAATTTATATTGAGAATGAAGATGCTTTGTTTGATGGCGGGTTTATAAAATTTAAAAATTGTGTAAAGCCTATTATTCCTATAAATCAACTAACTAATGAGGATGAATTAGAAAAGCTTGGTATAAAATACTTAAAAGAAAAAAATGAGGACAAGGAAAATCTTATACCTATTGGAATAGTGGATTTTAGTGAAAATCCTAGTTACAAGGGTAGAAGGTTAGTCATATCAGATATAAGTTATGATGATTTGATAAATGTTGAGCAAGTCATAGAGAACATTAGGAAAGCTATAAGTATAAAGTACAAAGCTAAAAAACTACTTGATAACTGTAAGCAAAGAAATTCAATCCAATTTGATTTGAATAGCCCTATAGTTTTATAAGAGTTGCCAGTGGAGATTTTATAGAATAAAGGAGTTGATTGTTTATGAGTAAATGTGAAAACGAAATTTTAAAGAATGATAATGTTAACTATGATTATCAAGTTTTTGTTTGTTTAGATCAAGAACGCGAATTGGATAATATAATGGCTACCGTAAGTGCATTTATTCGGGACGAAGGGTATAAATTTTTCAAACAAATAAAACATAGAGAAAATATAATAATTATTATTTCAAGAAAAAAAAGCTAAAGAATATGTTCAGCTCTCCGTAGCAGACCCCAAAAGCACCTATTTAGGTGCTTTTGCATTATTTAATTTTAATCCATTCAATTTTATATCCTAAGATATCTGCTATTTCTAAGGCTTCTCTATATTTTAGGGTACCCCTTGTTAATTTACCGTTTAAATTTTGCACAGAATCATTTCTATTGTATTTTTCATTTAGTTTTTCTACAAGTTGTGTCATGGTTAAATTTGATTTTATTAATAATATTTTTATATTTTCTTTTATATTCATTTAAACTCACCTCTTTAAAATTGTATTATATGGTTTATAACTAATCAATATTATTTATAAATAAACTATAAAGTTTATAAACCGTATTGACATTTTAAACTATAGAATTTAAAATTTAACTATAGGATTTAAATAAAAAGTGCGAAGGATTTCAAGGAATTGGAAAGAAAACTTTTAGGATGGGATTCAGTAGACTAGACCTTAATTTTGAGTTGAGATTATATTTCTATAAATAAACTTGCTTAACAGCAAGTGCAGTCGTTAGAGAAAGAAGGTGATAGCATTGCAGATTTTAGAAGATATAAAACAAGAAGTCAAGTAACCGCAAATTACTTAACTTCTTATCTACCACAAGGGTATTAATATGTATATGTCAGTTTAATTATACAGTACAAAAGTCTTTGTGGTAAATACAAATATTTGAGGAGGATGATTCTATGAAAAGCAAAATCATTGAAATAATTCAAAACTGCAATGATGGAAGAAAACTGGAATTAATTCTATATTTCATTGAAAAGTTTTTGAAATATTAAAGCTGTATAAAAATTAAAATCATAGATAAAAAATTTATATATTACGTACCGAAAGTGTCATCTATATTCGAGTGTAAATTGTAACAACTATATGATAAAGGAGCTGAAAGCATGGATAAACAAATAACAATTAAGACTGCGGTTGAGATAGGTTCTTTGGCTTCACAGCTAAACACTAGGAATCAATCTTATGTGCTAAATACGATAAATGCCCTTTTATTTGCTCAACAAACAAATGAGAGAAAGGATATTAACCTAAGAATGGTAAACCAGGAGGTATAAAAGTATGAAAAATAATCAGGTATTACAAGAACAGGAAGATTTAATGCATTTAGTAGAAGAACTTGCTGCAGAAGTTTCAAATGAGGATGATTCTATTAAAGGCAAAACCATTAAATTGATTCAAAACTGCAATGATGGCAGAAAACTGGACTTAATTTTATATTTTGTTGAAAAGCTCTTAGGTGTTGAACTTGCATAAAATCATAATACTATAACCGTATTAAATAAAAACTGTATATAAATAAATACTTTTTAGGAGGAATATCATGGAAACTATTTATAATATAAAACCATTAAAAATAAAGAGAGAATTAATGTCAGACATAAAATTATACAAGGGTGAAGTTTCAAACTTTCATAGTCAGTATGAATTGATGATTGATGAAATGAGAGTTAAAAAAGGTATTTCTGCAAGTGAGTTGGGTAGAATAACAACTATTTCAAGAACTTATATGTGCAATCTATGCAATGGAAGCACTGACAATCCATCTATTTACAAATTAGTTAAGATTGCAAAGGCCCTTGATTGCTCATTGGATGATTTGGTAAAATTTTAGAAAAGCATATAATTAAAGTTAGATAAAAAAAAGAAAGAATTAAACAAGAATTATTAAGAGAGTAGGGGGAGTGTATTATGTATAGAGAATGGTTAAAACTTATTGAAGAAAACTGGGATGCAATACGTGAGGAAGCTACTTGGATGTGCCGCGATATATATGAGAATGAGTATCCAGATGGTAGTGGATTAATTTTAGTAATTGATGCTGAGGGCAATGTTTCATCAAAATTAGAAGATGAAGTTGATTATGATAATGAGTTTGTAATAATAGAACTAGCCTGTAAACAATTTATTGAAGATGAAAAAAATCGAGTTGAAAGAATCGAATACTATCAAGGAAAAGTTATTCCCGAGTTACTTACTAAGTTCCGTGAGGATTTAGCAGATAAAGTATCAGACGAAAATTAAAATCATAGCCGAAAAACCCTTATGTCAGATGGTGGTGTGACTAAGGGTTTTCCATATTGCGCATAATAATTTATCAAAAAAGTCTAACATTTTGAGTATAATTGATTTTCTAAAAAATAGCAATAAAGAATTCAAAAGTTACCATCAACTTGAAGGTTAGTTAGAAAAATTAAAGTAATAAATAAAATCCCTCGTATCACAGAAAAATGACATGAGGAACTAATACATATTGATGTCAGTGTTTCTTTAACCATAAACTTCAAAAAAAAGTTCGCCAAATAACAATTTGGCGAACTTTTTTTAATGTACAGTGAGGTAACTCATAATATTACATTTTACAATAGGTTGGCTAGTAACTTAATGAACAATATTAAATATTTTAGCTTTGCTTACCTTATATTTTTTGCAAGCTCTCCCATGCTCATTTCCTTTCTTTTATAAGCGTAATAAATATCACTTTCTTCCGTAGCAGTTAATTTACGAGGCCTGCCACTTTTATGTCTATTATTTTCTGACAAGTAAACAGGGTCAAGTTGTAAAACTTCCCTTACAATATCTATTTTTAACACTTCCCTGCATTTAGCACAGATGTCTTTATCTTTCTCATACTCTCCGGTTATTTTATCACACTTGAAGCACTTCATAATATCACACTCCATATCGTTGACTAATTAATAAATGACCGTTCAAAATTATTATTATTGAACGATTATACACCTAATTTAAGATAAAAAAAGAGTAATGTACAAACATTACCCATCTTCTATACTGGCCTACGCTTCAATATAGTTATATCAATTTCATGTCTTCCCAAAACTTCTTTCATTACATCTACACTTTCATCTATATTTTTTAAATGCCCTTCCATATGTGCGATATTATTGCTCATTTTATCATGTTCAGCTTTATTTACCTCTGCACTATGTTCAAGAGCTTTAAGTATTTGTGTGTTCTCCTGAACCTGAGATTGAAGCCCATCAAGTTGAGTTTTCATAGGGTCTAATTCTGCTTTTAATTCATCTCTTAATAAGTCTCTTATAGCCTTTAAATCCTCTTTATTCATTTCATTCACCCACTTTAAAGTATTATAGTTTATTATACCATAATACATATGTCTAACATGCTATTTAATAACTCAACATGAAAAAGGTTATTTGAATTTATAAGTTTATGGTAAATGTTGTGAATATAAAATAATAGCTATATACTTAACTTAAAAAATATATACATAAATTAAAAATTAAGGAGGTTAATCATGGTAAAAAGGCGCGTAAATAAAATTTCAAAAGTACGTAAGGTAAAGTTAAGACTTCATAGAAAGTTAACTATGAAAGGTCTATATTATAGAGAGTTAATAAATAGAATTTATAATCCTAAAAATGAAAAGGCTATTAGACAAAATAACAGCACTAAACAAACACATCAGGCTACAGAAATACGTTTAGAAAAAGAAGAATTTTTTATTGATAGATACTGTTAGATAAATAAAATTTCATACTGAGTGGCATGTATTTGACTTAGTTTTGCCACAATATATCCGAGATTTAACCTAAGTTTATATGTTAAGCTTAAGGTGATTAATTAAAAAACAGTATATTATCTTATTAAAGAAATTTCTGCAGTTACCGATTTAGATTAGTGATTGCAAAAAAATTCTGGAGGAATGAAAATGTTGAAGAATAAGAAACTTATTTTAAGCATCTTGAGTACAATTACCATTTTAGGCACAGCATCATTAAGTGTCAGTGCCCAAGCCCTAACAAATAGGTTATATGGACAAAACAGAATTGATACTTCTGTCGCTGTAGCTACTGCAGGATGGCCTACATCAGACTATGCAATAGTAGCTGATGCATGGGATTTTCCTGATGCAGTAAGTGCAGCACCGCTAGCTTACAAATACAAGGCACCTATCCTGTTAACCGATACAAAAAGTTTGACAAAAGAGACTAGTGATGAACTTAGTAGTTTACAGGTTAAACATGCATTCATAGTTGGTGGCACAGGAGTAATTTCACCTAAAGTTGCTTCCCAAATAGAAGCAAAAGGGATAGACGTACAAAGATTATGTGGAGATGATAGGTATGGGACTTCAGTTGCAATAGCAAACCAGGTAGGTACATCTGGATCTGTTGTAATTACAAATGGATATAATCCTTATGAAGCATTGTCTATATCTCCAATAGCTGCTAAAGAAGGAATGCCAATTATCTTAACTGCTAGAAAAACTGTACCAGATGCAGTAGCAAATTATATAAAGCAGAATAATGTTACTAAAACCTATGTTCTTGGAAATGCGGATGGAGTTACGGATGACGATGGAGTAGCTAATAATTCAATTTTCCCTAATCCTGTAAGAATAACAGGTGCTAACCTGTATGAGAGAAACGTAAATATAATAAAAATGTTTAGTAGTGATTTAAATTTCTCAAAGATATATTTAGCATCTGGAAAAGGTTTCGCTGATGCTTTATCGGGTTCCGCACTGGCAGCAACTACCTCTTCACCAGTTATATTTGTGAATGCTAATATAGCTCAGGCAACAAAAGATTTTATAACTTCTATAGGTAATTCTGTCACTAATATAAATATTTTAGGTGGAACAGGTTCTATATCAAATGCAACAGTTCAAAATGTTGAAACATTACTATCAACTTCTGGTGGGAGCTCAAATACTACAACTCCTTCACCCTTAGTTGTTCAGTCAGTTAGCGCTGTGAATGGTACGGTAACAGTAACGTTAAGTGGCCCACCAACAACAGCACCAGCAATTAGTGATTTTGCTGTAACTCAATCAATAGGTGGCGGAGCAGCAACAACAGTAGCTCCTACAAATATTAGTACTAATGGAAATGTTGTTACATTGACAGTACCAGTAATTACAACATCGTCAGCTCAGAGTGTTATTGATTCAGTATCTTTCTTAGGAGCAACAGTAAGCGCTTCACCGTTTACTGTTAATCCAGCGGATTCAAACACAAACACATTAACTGGAACTTTCACCAGTGCATTTGGGCAAGCTTATGCTACTGCAACCATTCCAAGTGGAGCAACTGTTACTTCTGTAACATCAGATGGAACACTAGTAGCCTCTACAAATTACAGCCTTAGTGGAACAACATTAACAATACTTAACGTTACTTCATCAAACGTAGTCAAAGTAACTACCGGTGAAGGAACTGTTTACACAATAGTACAATAGTACAGTAGTTTAATACAATAAAAGGGATGATTAATCTCATCCCTTTAAGAAAATACTCTGCAATATAATTTTGTAAATATAGACAATTGAGAGGTAGTAGTATAGAATTCTAAGAATTAGGGGTATGAAGAACATAGCTGTCCTGTACTGAAAACTCAATTCCTAAATATGGGGATTGAGTTTTTTGAATTAAAAGTTCCGATTTTCGTTTTGGAAATTGAAATCTACTATGTTTAAGGCGTTTTATTGAGTATTTTAGCTAGGTATGATAAGCTAATATCGAAGAAAAGTTCCTACTTTTCTTCTTATAGGAACTTTTTTTAATTAAGTTATTTTTCAAAATTAAGTTTAAATAAAATGATACTATGATACATAATTATTCAAGTCACAAAAGCAGAAAACACTACGATATATATTAGATTTTACAATATAAGGCAATGAGTTTTCAGTAGGGAACATTTATGTTCTTCATACCCCAATTACATGGATTCTTGTTCAATTATAAGAGATGATGCGGACTCCTAACACAGTCAATGCCTGCAAAATAAAGATCCAATTTTGTATTTGTTTTCTTGATTTTAGATCCGAAAACTAATAGTATTTATCTTATTTGATATAAAACGCTGTATATTGGAGTTGAATTTATGAGTAAAAGATTATTACTAGTATTAGCTACTTTTATTTTTCTATTTTTGTCTTAGTTAAGGCTGAATCACTTTTAAGCTCTAGTGGATATTTTGGCATTATGAAAACATATAATGCGGAAGAAGGTGTAATAGCTAATCCACAGTATGGGGATGGGTAATAGGAAAAGATATGCTTCCACATATGAGAGTTTATTTTTTAGTTCCTATAGATGCCAAAAATTTTGTTCCTTCCACTGATAAAGGTGTAAAAACGTATGTGATTGGCCATGGGCCAATAGAACAGTGGGGCGTTGGATATACAGGTCAGAATACGGAAACTGAAAAACTTGTATTTGTATATGTACCAAAAACTTTCGTATTTTTAAACGGGAGATCATTTTATAAGTTGGTTCATCTACAGTATAAATTATAGAGATGATACTAATAAAGTTACAGAATGATTATATCTGGAAATCAGCTTGGTAGAAGAAATTTGCCTTTGTATGAGAGAGCGAAACTTGCGTTGAAGTTAGAGCCTATTATACAGGAAAAGACTAAGAAGAATCAGAGTGGACTTAAAGGGAATCAATATACAGGTGCAGTTTGTCAGAAATCTGACAAAGACCAAAAACCAATAGACGCTAAAAAAGAACTAGCACAAATAGCTGGAGTGTCACATGACACTACTTATAAGGTTAATGGAAACTAATTACCAATGTTTACCTGGATTATCCTTGGAAAGTTTTATATAATATAATTATCTAATGAACTTTTCATTTTTTACTTTATCCCTTGTACTAGCCTTATGAATAATACAAGGGATATTTAATTTCATCCAATACAATTGAAATATCTTACCACTTTTTAAATATACATATTATGTAACAAGATTTTGTTTCATATAAGTTTGTTCCCTGTATCATTTCCTACATGATGATACAGGGGATTTCAATATAATCCGCAATGTTCGTATTGTCCAGTCATCTAAAGTTTGGTATGCTAAACATGGGTGAACTTTTTACTTTTTCATAAAATCCCTTGTGCCAGCTCTAGATGGTACGGGTGACTTTGATTTTGCCGTAATATCCAACTTACAATATTTGCATTGCCATTTTGGCCAAACCAGATATAATATAATTGGTCTATAAATTTCTCTGCCATATCAATCATGTATCTCCTGTACTATCCCTAAAATAGTACAGGGGATTTTAGTTTATTGTTTTATATTTAATTGATCCTTTAATGCAGCCTGAAGAACTTGAGAAAAGTTGATTTTGTTTTTTTCAGCCTGGTATTTCAACCATTTGGGCATAGTAACTGTGGTGTTAACCGTTTTATTATCCATTTTAGCACGTATTAACAGCATGTCAGCCTCTATAGGCACAACAAAACTCCCTGACTGAGTTTTTATTTTTTCTGGTGGTGTAGGTGTAGGAATTTCTTCGTTATCATCTTCCATATTCCACAAAAATAACTCCAATGCTTCTTTTGCCATTGCAAGAGCTTCCGGTAGGGAATCACCTTCAGTTATACATCCAGATAAATCCGGAAAGCTAACAGTATAACCGCCATCCTCGTAAGCTTCAAATAATGCAGGATACATATATTTATCCATAATACATCTCCTTTATATAATCCTAAGGCGGTGCAGGGTGTTTATTTTATCCCTGCATCCTTAAGTATTTTGTTTAATGTTCCTGGTCTTAAATCTTTATTGTGATAAGGTACTTGAATTTTTCCTTTTTTAGTTGGGTGTATGTAGTGCTTGTGTGAACCTACTTGATTTTTAAAAACCCACCCATTTTCTTTTAAGATTTTGATTAGTTCTTTTGGCTTCATCACCTCTCCCCCTTACAATTATATTATAACAAGTGTTATCACACGTGTCAAGTGTTTTGATATAAATATTTGAAGAAATGTAATAATTTTTATTTATATAAATATATTAGGTTATATTTATTAAGTTGTATTTATTTAAATATACTCACTGTCTTATTAAAAATAACTTTGATTTCGTATTAAAAGTAACTCAAATGTCGTATTATCTAAATCAAAGCTTATTGGATTGTATTTTTATGTAAGAATGAGGGAATATTTACAATATAATTCCAAAACAATGCAACGATATTAAACTTATAAATTTATACAAATAAAAAAAGGCCGACTTTAATAGGCCTTTGATATTGCTATTTTTTTGAAAATATTTTATATTTAGATTACTAAAATAGTTCCTCTTTATAAATCGTCCCTTATATCATTTTCCATGTGATGGTATAAGGGATTTTAATTTATTCTTTTAAATCTTCTTCGTCATCCCATCCAAGAAGTTCTCTTTCCAGTTTTGTGAAATCATATGTTCTTTGCTTAAAATTATTGAATTCGCCTATCTTGCTTTTTGCTGCACTTTTAACTTTTTTTACGGTATCTTTGATTTTGGATGTGGCCTTCGTAGCTACTTTGTTTAAGATATAGTACAAATTGCTTATAGAGCCTCTACGTTTAACGCTAATTAATTTGGCTTGTACTAGCTCCTTTATAGCTCTTTGAACGGTTCTTGTACAGATGTGGAGTTGTTCAGCTATGTATGATTGACTTGGGAAACAGCTATCTTTTTCTCCATAACACATGCTTTCTAGTAAGAAATAGACTTTAAATGCTGTTCCTGATATGTTAGCTTTCAGTATATTGTTATTTATTGGTGTGAAATTTTCCATTTAAAAACGCCTCCTAATATTAAAAAAGCAAGGAAGCTTCAACTTTTATTTCTATTTATAGGGTTATTGACTATAACCGAACTATGTATTATAATAACCCTATAACAACTAAAAACAAAAGTTGAATAGCTTTTTGGGAACCGTAAAATCTTAGTTTTCCACGACCGAGGATTTTACGGTTTTTGCTTTTTTGTTTTTTATATAAATTCGATTTAAATTCTTATCTATGTATCTAATATTATATCAAGTTAGAATATTTTGCAATATAAAGTTAATAATAGCTTATTTGGTGAATGTTTTTGATGTTGAATAATTTTCCAGTAGTTGCATATACTATATATGTGTTATCAAATTTGAAACTTATTCACTATAAACAAAAGTGAGTGCGATTAGTTTTTAGTCGTATTCATTTTTTTGTAACAGCTTATTTACTGAATGTTTTACTAATGTAAACACTATATACATAATTTTCTTTTAAGATATATGTATATTAGGTAATCATATATTGTTAACAAAAGCGAGTATGATCAATTTCGGTCATGCTCGCTTTTGTTTTTTGTCCTAATATACGTATTATCAATCATATCTTTTACTTATACTTACCTATAGGTATAAAATAAATATTACAACTATTGATTTTAGGAGGTTTTTACCCTCCAGTAAAATAAAAAGAATTATAAAAGAATTAGGCGCGATTAGCGCCTTGTAATCCGCACCCCAAAAACCTATTCCAGGGCTTGTTTCAAATTTGATAATTCCCAATCTACATACAGTATCAGCAATCCATTGTCTACTAATAATTTATATTCTGTAATTACTGGTCTTACAATTATTATTAAAGGGAAAACATTTTCGCCATATATTTCCTGGAAGTGATTAGATTTATATATATCTTGGAGCTTCTTCATGCTGGTATAATGAGAATAATCTATTTCACAAATTATTGGAATAAGGTAATCATTATAATTAATTTCAAAAACTGCATCTATTTTTCGATAACTCTTTTTTGCCGTGTCTGTATAAACTATATATTCTTTTTGAAAAGATTCTATAGTAGCTCCTAAGGACATAAACTCAGAATAAACATCCATAAGCTTTAAATCGTGAATTCCTAATCGTTCAATCGTGTAATAAACAACTTGCGAACTTCGGTTTCCCTGGTATCTCTGAATAAACTTTTCTTTGTAAAGTTGCCTGAGTTGCCTTCTAGCTTGATCCTTTGCCCATTTATTACCTGTGAATATGCATTTGGCACACTGATTAATTGTTATTGACTTATAAGTCTCAATAAATCTTAATATTTCTTTATCCTTTTTTGATAGCATTACTTCTTTAACCTCACTTTATATGGAATAACTTTTTGATTTTCTTCTGAGGTACTTGCCACTTCACTTACTTTAGTTATTTCTTTATTTTTATCAGTTTTTTTAGGTTCTCCAGGAGTTTCTTTTTCAGCTAAAAATTTATTATAATCTTTTTGTTTTGTCCGGTCTTTTACTATGCTATCTTTAATATATTTTCCTATCAATTTATCATCTATAAATAGTGATTTAAACCATTGTTTCTGATTCCCATACATGAGCAGAGCTTTCCTGTTTTCTATGTTCGTCAATTCGTTAGTATCTGCCACGACAAGGGAGCTAGCGTCATTATTTTGGCTAAATCCTATTTTGGTACATAGTCCACTTTTTAGTGATGGATCAAGAACTGTTGTGTCTGGCCGTTGAATGCCAATAATTAAAAATATACCGACCTTTCTAAATTTGCGTATAGCATGTCGTAGCATATTATAGACATTTTCTTTTAATTTGAAATCCTCATCTGCCTTTACGGGGAAATAGTCTGCCATTTCATCCATTACAATATAATCATAGGACATTCTTCTTTGATAAAATTTTTCATTGTACTCAGATATATTTTTACATCCATTTCTTATAAATATCTCTAATCTTTTAGTATATAAATGCATCATGTAAGTAAATAGTTTTTCGCTTTCTCGTATATCTTTGGCATAGCCTTTTACTTGTTTACAACTTTGGAAAATGCCATAATCATCCATACCACTTAATTCTGAAAAAAATATATTTATATCTCGGCTATTATGGTTATTAATTAAGTTAGTCAATATCAATCTGATTTCTTCTGTTTTTCCGCACCCTGTTTGGCCACTTACTAAAACATGTGGGAATTTTTTTAGATTGACAACCAATGCCTGCATTGTCTGGCTTAAGCTACAATAGATTTCGTATTGCTTAGTTTCATATGGTTGAAATTTCGTATCTTCAGTTACAGGTAAAACTATAATTTTTATTGTAGCTGTCTTAAGGTTATTGTTTTGTTCAATATGAGTTTCATATCCCAGTTTTGTTTCAATATTTTCTTTTACGGTTTCTAATTCAGTAAATCCTTTTCCGTTCAAGGAGATTACGACTTCATATCCCCAGGGAAGGCTTCTTTTAACTTCCATTACTGTATAATAGTCTAATTTGCTATCCTGAAGTATTTTTTTTATTTCCCTTTTCATGCAATACAAATCAAGATTTTTGTATTTATCATGGGCATACTTTAAAATGCCTATAACTCCTAACTCTACAAACATTATTTTGCTCCTTTCTTCTTGTTTTGGATGGCCGAGCAATAACAATGTACAAACAAATACGCCACTGTTCCTGATATGAAAACATTATAGGGTGTCATTAAATCCATGATTTTTGATATTAATAATCTGTCAAAGAAAAATAATATATCTAGCATGAATAAACTCCTTAATATTGTTTATAATGATATGTAAGACGTAAAGAGAGAAAGAGAATTATTTAAAAAGCTATGGACGGCTAATATATTAAATTCTCAATCTCATAGTGGCAATAAGCTATGGTCAGCTTATTGAGTAGCCGTATTTTCGGCTTTTATAAAACTATTTACAAACTTAAGGAGCTTATGCATCTCTTTGGGTTTGATGTAATAGTTTTTTAGTTTAGAGTATATCTCATGAACGTCGTTGCTGTATTTCTTATGTTGGTAAATGTAAGAGTTTCTGATGTATGAATTAAGCATGGACTTAAATTCTAATATATCAGTCCTCCTCATTAGCCTATTCTTAATACAGTAATTGAAAGCTTGCCTCACGCAAAGATAGATGGGGTAAGTTTTCTGTTCATATGAGATTTCCTCTATGCTTAATTTCTTTTTTGGCTTTAAGTATTTTTCAATTAATAAGTTTATAATCATTCGTAACATTTTTGTTACCTCCTTATATTACCTTTTTTCCATACTAGTATTATATGTAGGATATATGAAAGTGTTACAAATAATTACAAAAGCAACTATTCGTATTGAATAGTTGCTTTTGTTATGAGATTTTGCAAAAGTATATACTTTTGCATTGGATAGAATCAACATATAGCTAAAATGTATATTTAGTATTTAGTCGTAATATTACTGTAGTATTATTACTGTGTTAATGTTATAGTGATAATACTTCTGTAGGAATATTATAGTAATAATACTTTTGTAAGGAGAAAGTGCGATGAGTAAATTATTAAATATGAGCAAAGAAGAGCTTGTGAAAATTGCTGAAGCTATAAATAGAAATGCTTTAGAAAATAAGGCTAAAAGTAAAGAAGATAGGGTTGGTACGGATAAGTTTTTAAGGGAATGTTTCGATATTGATAGAAGAGATTTCAGTTATACTATTAAAACTTTAGATGTTGGCATTAAATACAATAAATCAATTTCTATGTATGAGACAGGGCAAGATTACAAAGATAATACCACTGTAGCAACATCAAAAGATGAAGTGGCGGCAGATTCTTACAGTGATAATACAAAAGTAGTTAACTACAAAAATAATACTTCTGTAATGAATAAAAAACTCAACGATGCCATTCCGGTTTTATTGGAGATGGTAGAATGGTATAAGAATAAAAAGGACAAGGATAAGAATATAGTGGAGACCCAACCAATAGAGTTAAACGTAAATATTCCTGAGCTTTCCGGGGCTATAGGAGTACATAGTGTAAAGGCTTATGAGGGCGTTTATGAAGAGTTCACTAAGGTTTGTAAGCAATATGGCATGTATAAGAAATATGACCTAGTCAGTTTGGCTTTGTTGGAATTTGTACGGAAATACGGAAAGTGAAAAGAGAATGCAAAACCACTTATAAAATAAATTAGATTGGCATAATATTAATTAAGAACTTAATTCAGTTTAGATCCATTAGGCTTCGGTTAGTTTTAGCACAAGTCCATATAAAATTTAGTAAAAAGTTCTGGAAGATTCCAGGGCTTTTTATTTGGTGTATGTGATTTAGGGATTTTAGGCATACTTATAGATGTAAATATCTTTTAAAAAATTTCATTTGTTTCTATGATAATTGATGAAAGCTCTAGGGGTTAGCCTGGGGCTTTTATTGTTTGTTGTATGCAATTCAAGGATTTCGGGTACACTATAATTGAAATCATTTCTCCAAAGATTTAGTTAGTTATTTATAGGACAATTGTCTTATCTACACAAACCAAACCCTCCGGCTTAAAACTAGGCTGGGGGGTTTGGTAGAGTTATAAATCATTTAACACAGAGATACTATCTTTTTCTAAAGTCTTTTCTATTATTGTTTCGTTGCTTTCTTGCTCTTCTACAATCAATACATCTCTGAGGCTC